>CAZQJF010000623.1:0-2643 GCA_964593735.1 uncultured Streptomycetaceae bacterium
ATCTTCTTGCCGCGCACCTCGACCCAGGCGTCGCCATTGGGGGCGTCCACGATCTTGAACGGGACCGTCTTGATCGCCTTTTGCACTTCGGCGTCGCTGAAGCGCCGGCCGATCAGCCGCTTGACCGCGTAGAGCGTGTTCTTGGGATTGGTGACTGCCTGCCGCTTGGCCGGCGCGCCGGTGAGGACTTCGCCGTCGTCCATGTACGCAACGATGGACGGCGTGGTGCGCGCGCCCTCGGAATTCTCGATCACCTTGGGCTGGCCGTTTTCCATGACGGCGACGCAAGAATTGGTCGTTCCCAAGTCTATGCCGATAATCTTAGCCATGTTCTACCTCGTTGGTTTTACTGCAATATTCTAAAGACTGATGTTCATCATATGGGGGCCGGAGACCTGCTTTCAACCGGCGCCGCCTCGGGAGCCGGCCTTTGTTACCACGACGAGAGCGGGGCGGATCACCCGGTCGTGCAGCAGGTAACCTTTCTGCAGCACCTGCGCCACCGTGTTGGGCTCGGCGCCGGATTCCAGCGTGCTGATCGCCTGATGACGGTGCGGGTCGAATTTCTGTCCCACCGGATTGACCTCGGCGATATGGAACCTGTCGAATACCGTTGCCAGCTGTTTCAGGGTGAGATCGACGCCGCTTCGCATGCTGTCAACGGTGGCGTTCTCAGTCGCCAGTGCCGCTTCCAGGCTGTCCTTCACCGCCAACAGCTCCGCCGCGAAATTCTCCAGAGCGAACTTGTGCGCGCTCGCGATTTCGGTCTGCGAGCGCTTGCGGATGTTGTCGGCTTCGGCTTTGGCTCGCAGAAACGCGTCGCGATTCTCCTGGGCCGCGAGTTCCGCATTCCTCAGCGTCTCCTCGTAGCCGGGGGCGAATTCGCGTCCCGGGCCTTCAGCCGGACGCTGGGTTTCCGGGGTCCCGGGTTGAGCGGCGCCGAGTTCCCCGGCCGGAGTTTCATTCGGATCGGTCGTAAAAGGTGCTTCCCGCATCGGTTTCTCCATCTAACCCGTTGAACATTGGGCTCAATCGGGATAATTCAAGGGCCCGTTCGAGTTTCATAAGATTTTGATCTAACGAGACTTTTTAGCGGCACTGCCGCCGCGGATTCCGCACGGAGGCGGGCTCCTGCCGCAGTCCTCGGGCGGGGGGTGATCTAGAGCCTGCTGTGGACAACACGGCAGGGCCGCTGAGCGTGGCTAGCGCTTCTTCCCGCCCAGGATCAGCGCGCTGCAGACCCAGCTGATGAAACTGTAGGCGATTGCGCCGCCCAGGGCCGTCCAGAAGCCGGATACCGTGAATCCGTCCACGAACGAGGCGACGAACCAGAAGAGCAGGCCGTTGATCACCAGAATGAACAGTCCCAGGGTGACCACCGTGAGCGGCAGAGTCAGCACGATGAGGATGGGACGGGCAACGGCATTGATCAGTCCAAGCACTAGAGCGACGATCAGCGCGGTGTAGAAACCATCCACTTTGATACCGCCGAAGAGGTACGGCAGCGCCAGCAGCGATAGCGCGTTGATGATCCATACCAGCAGGATTTTCATGGGCGGTTCGGGTCAGTGTCTGGCGCCCATGGCGGTCGCGCGCAGCCGCGTCAGCTCCAGCTCTGCGCCCGAACCTCCGGCAGTCCAGCCGTGCAGGTTCGCGAGCACGATGTCGGTGAGCGCATGGATCCAGTCGTCGCGCTCGTTCAGGCAGGGAACGTGGTGGAATTCGCGGCCCCCCGCGTTCAGGAATATCGACTTGCCTTCGATCGCGATTTCTTCGAGGGTTTCGAGGCAGTCGCTCACGAAGCCCGGGCAGATCACGTCCACGCGCCCGGTTTTCTGCGCGCCGAGTTCGGCGAGCACTTCCGGCGTGTACGGTTTCAACCACTGCGCCCGGCCGAACCGCGACTGGAACGCCAGGCGAAACTGTTCCGGCTTGAGCGCGAGCTCCGCGGCCAGCAGCCGCCCGGTCTTCTGGCATTCGCAGTGGTAGGGATCGCCCTGGTCCAGGGTTGCCCGCGGCACGCCGTGGAAGCTCATGACCAGCACGTCCGGCCGGCGGGTTTTCATCCAGTAATCGCGCACGTGCTGGGCGAGCGAGGCGATGTAGCCGGGATGGTCGTGAAAGCTTCGCACCGTGCGCAGCGCGGGCTGATTGCGCGCCCTCGCGAGGGTGGCGAACGCGGCTGCAACGGCGGTGCCCGTGCTGCTCGCCGCGTACTGCGGGTAAAGCGGAACGAGCAGGATACGATCGCAGTGCAGGGTCTTCAGCTCGCCCAGCTTTTCCGGGATGCCGGGACTGCCGTAGCGCATCGCGTAATCCACCACCAGCGGCAGCTTGACGCGTTCTCCGAGATATCCGCGCAGCATGGTGGTCTGGCGCTCGGTGTGGACCTTGAGCGGCGAGCCTTCGCTCATCCATATCTGGGCGTAGCGCTGCGCCGAGCGCTTCGGGCGCGCGTTGAGCACGAACAGATGCAGGATCGGCAGCCACAGCGCGCGCGGGATCTCGATGACCCGCGGATCGGAAAGAAACTCCTTCAGATACGCGCGCACCGCCGCGGGAGTGGGCGCGTCCGGCGTGCCCAGGTTGATCAGCAGGATACCGATGCGGGAAGGCGTGCCGTGCGAGTAGGGGGGCTCGGGA
>CAZQJF010000624.1:0-2643 GCA_964593735.1 uncultured Streptomycetaceae bacterium
CTGAACTTCATCGGCATCGTGTTCTGCATGATGTTCGGCACCGCGGCGCTGCCCCACATCCTGATGCGTTACTACACCACGCCCAGCGTACAGCAGGCGCGCGTGTCGGTATTCTGGTCGCTGTTTTTCATCTTCCTGCTCTACTTCACGGCACCCTGCCTGGCGGTGCTCGCCAAGTTCGATATGTACTCGAACCTGGTCGGCAGCAGCTTCGCATCGCTCCCGGCATGGGCGGCGGCCTGGGCGAAGGTGGACCCCGGGCTGCTCAACATCACCGACGTCAACCGGGACGGCATCGTGCAATGGGCAGAAGTGGTGATCGGCGGCGACCTCATCGTGCTGGCAACCCCCGAGATCGCCGGCCTGCCGTACGTGGTATCGGGATTGGTCGCGGCCGGCGGGCTGGCAGCGGCGCTCTCGACCGCTGACGGGTTGCTGCTGACCATCGCCAACGCCCTGTCGCACGATCTCTACTACAAGATGATCGATCCGAGCGCTTCGACCTACAAGCGCGTGACGATCTCCAAGGCGCTGCTGGTAGTCGTCGCCATCATTGCCGCCTACGTGACCTCGCTCAAACCGGGAGACATACTGTTCCTGGTCGGTGCGGCCTTTTCCCTTGCCGCCTCGGCATTCTTCCCGCCGCTCGTGCTGGGCGTGTTCTGGAAGCGCGCCAACAAGTGGGGGGCGATCGTGGGGATGGCCGTGGGACTGGGGGTGTGCGTGTACTACATGTATACGCGGTATCCTTTTTTCGGCGTCAACATGCCGCTGTGGTTCGATTTGAGCCCGGTATCGGCGGGCATGTTCGGGTTGCCCGCGGGTCTGGTCACCATCATCATCGTCAGCCTGCTGACACCGGAGCCCAGGAAAGAGGTGCAGGAGCTGGTCGAGCACGTGCGTTATCCCAACCTGCGCGGAGACACACTCGTGAGCGAAGCAAGATAGAACCGGTTGCGCCGGCAACACACAAAGCCCGCTGCGGCGGGCTTTGTTTTTTCAGACGACGAGGTCCTTGACGAGATAGGCGAGATCGGTGGTCCCGGTGTCGAGAATGAGCCGTCGCGCCATTCTCGGATCGAAGCGGTTCAAGTGCCTGATCACCGCGTGCACGCGCTCCGGCTCGTGCGCGTGGTGGCAGGCCATGCCGAGCTGGTACCACACGGGAGAACCCATCGGCTGCAGCTTTGCGGCGCGCTCCAGCGCCGCCATGGCTTCGCGGTGTTCCCCCAGCGCCGCATGGGCGAGTCCCATGCCGTACCAGGCCCGGTCGTGCACGGCATTGAGGTCCACCGCCGCGCGGAAGTTCTCGATCGCCCTGCGCTGCCCGCCGCTCTTCGCGCAAACGAATCCCAGGTTGAAGTGCGTGTCGGCGTCTTTGGGTCGGAGCCGCAGCACCTGCTCGAAATACCGGATCGCCTCGGCATCGCGCCCGGTCTGCGCACAGCGGTACGCGAGCGCATTGGCGGCCCTGCGGAATTCGGGATCGAATCGCAAGGCGAGCTCGTACTCCCGTATCGCGTCGTCGGGTCTCCGGAAGATCTCGTGCCAGCGCGCCCGCACGTAATGGCGCCACTTATCGAAGTTCATCTCGGACATTATGCTAGAATTTTCGACTCCCGGAGAGGCTCGCATGAGACGCTTCGCATCTTGATGCTCGCGCGATGCCGATCGAAATCCTGCTTATCTCCATCGTCCGCGCCCTAGTCGAGGTGGCGGGTGCGTTCTTGCTCGGCCAGGGCATCTTGTGGCTGTTCGGCCCAAAGGCGCGTGACGGCAATTTCATCTACGATCTTTTCAAGAAGGGTACGAGCCCGATCATCCGGTTTACCCGTTTCATCACCCCGCGCTTCGTGCACGATTCGCACATCGGACTGGTGGCGTTTTTCATTCTCGCGTGGCTGTGGTTCGGGCTCGCTATCGCGAAGCATCACATGTGCGTTGCCCGTGGATTGCAATGCGCGTAGCAAGCCGGTCTCATTCAACCGGTGTCGATGAGGCGCCATTCGTAGTCGCATTTGCGGCAGCGAACCTGAGAGGGCGAGATCAGTTTGAAGCGGGCGTAAGCGCCGCAGACGCCGCAGGTGGCGTGCTCGCCGAGTTGCTCGGCCTCGGCCAGGATCTTCTGGTACCGTACCAGGGCGTAGATCCCGATTCCTGCCGCGGCCGCGACGACAATGACGTAGAGGAGCAGGCGCGCAAGCGAGCCCCGGAAGCTCAGCTCCTCGATGCAGGCCGCGATCGCGATTATGCAGACGAACCCGCTGATGAACCAGGCGTGGCCCTCGATCAGGCGGCGCTCGTACCAGCGAGCGAAGCCGAGGCGGCGGATGCTGTCGGCGGGTTCCATTCAACGATGATGATGCGCGAGTGCGTTGCAAATCTCAAATGCTGATGAAGCGGACGACTCCGCGGGGTCGCCGCTTTATCTCCACGCGATCGAGACGGACGATAGCCGCTCATCGCGCGGGTACCGCGGGTTCGACAACGCGAGGTCGGGGGGACGTCGCGTTGGATGCTGGACCGGTTTAAGGTCCCGAGCCGGAGTGTGGCGAGGGATGCGCGGATCGCAGATGCAATGCAAGACGCGCACAATCCCGCCCGCAGGTAATACTTGGTCCTGTCTGCTGTTAAAATCGGCCC
>CAZQJF010000625.1:0-2638 GCA_964593735.1 uncultured Streptomycetaceae bacterium
CTCGGGTCCCTATGCGGATTTCAAGGCGTACGAAAACGTCGCGCAGGCGATGGGCGGGGCGATGAGCACGACAGGCCTACCGGAGGGGCCTCCTTTTGTGACCGGCGCGCAGATCGGAGACTCCGGCACGGGACTTCATCTCGCCATCGGCCTGCTCGCGGCGCTCAACCAGGCGAACCGCACGGGCCAGGGCCAGTACGTTGAAGTCGCCATGATGGACGGCGTGATGAACCTGTGCCGCGTGAAGTTCCGTGACCACCAGCGACTCACGCGCGGCGACCTGTCGGAGTATTCGGTGCCGACCTATCAGGGCATGGGCGATGTGCCGCGGGCGGGCAACGACGGGGGCGGCGGGCAACTCGGCAACGCCATCCACTGCAAGCCGCATGGGGCAAACGACTGGCTCTACATCGTGGTGCAGGAAGCGGTGTGGACGAAGCTCGCGCAGCGCATCGGCCCTGATGTCGGCGTTCCCGACCTCGCGAACGATCCGCGGCTCGCCAAAATCGGCGACCGGCGCAGGAACCAGCAGCTCATGTGGACGCTCATCAACAAGTTCGCGGAGAAGCACACCAAGCGCGAGTTCATGGCCATTCTCAACCCGCTCGACGTGCCGTGCGGGCCGATCATGTCGACCGACGACCTCGCGAACGACGAGCACATACGCGGACGCGACATGTGGGTCGAGCTCGATCACCCGCAGCGCGGCAAATGGTGGAACGTGGGCATGCCGATCAAGCTATCGGCCTCGCCGGCGAGAATCGAGCGTTCCCCCACCCTCGGCGAGCACACAGAGGAAGTCCTGCGCGAGGTGCTTGGTTACGACGACGCGAGAATCTCGAGCCTCAAGGCCGCGGGCGCGTTTACCGCCCCGCCCAAGAAAGCCGCGTAGCGGCGAAAAAAGAAGTGGCTCGTTTCTCGTCTCTCGTTTCTGGTGCAGACGGGCAAGCAGCCACGAGCCACGATTAACGAGCCACGAGCCACGAGTAACGAGCCACCCCTATGAAAATAGCGATAATCGGTCAACAGGACTTCGGTAAGGCAGTTCTCGATGCTTTCTTGGCGCGCGGTGACGAGGTCGCCGCGGTGTTCTGCGCTCCGGAGAAACCCGGCGCCAAGGCCGACCCGGTGCGCGCCGCGGCCGAAGAAAGGAAGCTCAAGGTTTTCCAGTTCAAGTCGCTCCGCGAGACGGACGCGCACGAGGCGCTGACGGGGCTGAAGGCCGATATCGCCATCATGGCCTACGTGCTGCAATTCGCACCCGACAGTCTGGTACGGATACCCCGGCTGGGCACGATCCAGTACCATCCCTCGCTGCTGCCGAAGTATCGCGGTCCCTCGTCCATTAACTGGCCGATCATCCGCGGTGACAACCGTACCGGCCTCACGATTTTCCGTCCCACCGAAGGGCTGGACGAAGGGCCCATCGTGCTGCGGAAGGAATGCGACATCGGCCCCGACGAAACGATAGGCGACATCTACTTCAACAAGCTCTTTCCGGCGGGGGTGAAGGCCATCCTCGAGGCGGCCGACCTCGTTTTCGCCGGCAAGCACAGGGAGACCGTGCAGGACGAAGCGAAAGCCAGCTACGAAGGCTGGTGCCGCGAGGCGGAGGCGCGCATCCACTGGGCGCACCACGTCGATTTCATTTACAACCTGATCCGGGGCTGCAATCCGGCGCCGGGCGCCTGGACCACGCTGGACGGCAAGAAGCTGCAGATATTCGATGCGCGCAAGCACGTCTTCCGCCGCTTTGCCGATGTGGCGGGCAAGGTCGGGGAGATTTCCGGCGTTACGGAGGCGAGCTTCAAAGTCACCGCACAGGGCGGCATGATCGAAGTGCTGCGCGCGCGCGGCGAGGACGGCAAGAAAATATCCGGGGGCGAATTCGCCCGTGCCGCAGGACTCGCTGCCGGCGCTGCGCTCGGAAAGTGACGAATGAGGGAGTGCGCCCCCGAATAAGGGAGTGTGCCCCTCGTGTTCCGCGCATTTTCCCGTGCATGCCGCCCGCATTTTCGACCGTCTGCGAGCGTCCCAACTCATTGACCCGGAAGCGATCTCCGTCCGCGTTCGCCACGCGCCTGGCTGCCGGTTGCGGGGGTCGAACCGTCCGCCGCGTCTAACTGGCTGAATTTGTTGAAACTCCCGCCATTACTTTCCAAAAAAACATACACTTCACCGGCAAATATCGTAAAATGACTGAGTCAACAGCGTTAACTCACTAGATAAGCACAAAAAATTCAAGGTAGAGGGATGAAAAAGCTCGATTTCTGGAAATCGGACTGGTTCCTCGGGGTAGCCGTAGTGCTCGCGGTGTTTATCTTCTATCGCGTCAGCGACCTTATTCCCAGCCTCGAGCGCAAGGCCTACGACTTGGGCGTCGTCGCGACCTCCCGCGTGCCTTCAGACAAGGTAGCCGTAATCGCGATCGACGACACCAGCATCGCGAACATCGGCCGCTGGCCTTGGTCGCGCGAAGTGCACGCCAAGATGACCGACCTGCTGGCCGGGGCCAAGGTCAAGGTCATCGGCTATACCGTCAATTTCACCGAGCCGCAGATCGATCCGGGTTACGTCTACGTCACCAAGCTGCTGGACATGGTGGCGAAGAGCGCTCCACCGCCGCAGCCCGAGGTCC
>CAZQJF010000626.1:0-1373 GCA_964593735.1 uncultured Streptomycetaceae bacterium
AGGTGCGGCACGACCCAGATCAGCAGCATCGAG
Source organism: uncultured Streptomycetaceae bacterium (assembly GCA_964593735.1). Lineage (GTDB taxonomy): Bacteria > Pseudomonadota > Gammaproteobacteria > Burkholderiales > SG8-41 > SG8-41. Next base: position 34 of record CAZQJF010000626.1, read on the forward strand.
AGCAGGTAGAGCGCGGCGAGCATCGAAACCGTGCGCTGCCGCCGGTCGGTGATGCCGGGAACCGACCCGCCGATCAGCCCGAACAGCACCGCCAGCCATACCGCCATCAGCCACCAGTTGGTGAACGCGGCGAAGAGGGAGCCCACGATCACCACCAGGAACGCGTAGCGCGACTCGATGTTGCGCTCGCCGCGCCACACCGGCTGCCACATGAGGAACAATCCGAAGTGGGCGAGCAGGAAAGCGCGCGGCCACCAGTCTCCGATCCCCCAGGCGAGGGCCGCGTGCAGCGACAGCAGCATCATACCGAGCCACAGTTGGGGGTGCCTCAACACCAGGCGGGTCGGCGCCGCCACGGTGGCGTCGATGTCGGAATGCATTACAGCCGGCACGTAAGAGCCTTTCGCTATACTGTCATGCGTGCAGACTCGGAATCTTGAGCCATGAGCCGTGAGCCGACAACGTCAGCCTGCAGGCTGGCGAGCATTCGAATCGCGGATTACGGCTCACGCTCGTCTCCGGTTCACCGGTCGGACGCCGCGGATCGCGAGTCCACCGTTTTCGCAGAGCGCATTCTGGCATGAAATCGCGCATCGCGACCATCGCCCGCTTTACGCTGCTCGAAGCGGCGCGCACGCGCTTGCCGGCGCTCGCGCTCATCGCGCTGGCGATTCTCCTGGGCGCCGCCTTTTTCGTCGAGCAGCTCGCGATCGCCGAAAGCGGCCGGTTCCAGATCGGGTTTTACGCGGCTGGCATGAGGTTCGCGGCGGTGTTCATCGTCGCGTTCTATGCGCTTGCCAGCGTCGCGCGCGAGTTCGACGACAAGGGGCTCGACATGCTGCTCGCCCTCGACCTGCCGCGCTCGCACTACGTAATGGGCAAGCTCGCGGGTTTTCTCGGGATCGCCGCAGCGCTCGCCTGCACCGCTTCGGTGCCGCTCCTGTGGTCCGCTCCCGCCCTCGCGGTGCTGCAATGGGGAATTTCGCTGGGGCTCGAGCTCGCCATCGTGACGGCGCTCGCACTGTTTTGCATCATCACCTTCAATCAACTGCTGCCCGCCGCGAGCTTCGTCATGGCGTTCTACCTGCTCGCCCGCTCGCTGACCGCGATCCGCCTCATGAGCGCCAACCCGGTTTCCGGGAGCGATTCGATGGCGTACCAGGCAGCCGGGTGGGTGGTGGAGGGGCTGGCGCTGCTGCTGCCGGCGCTCGACCGCTGGACGCAGACCGCGTGGCTCGTCAACCAGCCGGCGCCGTGGGCGGAGGCGGGATGGCTCGTTGCCCAGGGCATGCTCTACGTGGCGCTCCTCGCGGGAGCCGCCATGTTCGATATCCACCGGA
>CAZQJF010000626.1:1473-2636 GCA_964593735.1 uncultured Streptomycetaceae bacterium
CCGCCATGAGCAAGGAACGGCCGATCAAAGCCGTGCCGCCGGCGGTGCTCGCGCTGCTCGCGGTGACTTTGTGCGTTCAGATCGCGTGGCACGCGCTGCAGTCCCCGCCGGTGGCGCGCGCCGAGGCGCTGGGCGTGCCCATGCCCGCCCCGGCGCTCCGGGCGGCGGCCCTGGGCGAACCGATCGCGCTGGCACAGTTCCTCACGCTCTATCTGCAGGCGTTCGACAATCAACCCGGAATCAGCATCCCGTTCCAGGAGCTCGATTACGGCCGGGTCATCCGATGGCTGGAAGCGATCCTCGATCTCGATCCGGGAAGTCAGTATCCCCTGCTCATGGCGTCCCAGCTCTACGGCCAGGTCATGGACCGGGCGAAGCAGCGCGAGATGTGCGACTTCGTCCAGGCCCGGTTCGAGCGCGACCCCGACCGGCGGTGGCGCTGGCTGGCCCACTGCGCGATCATGGCCAAGCACCGGTTGGGCGATAAGGCGCTGGCGCTCTCGTATGCCGATGCCATTGCGCGCAAGGCGCGCCATGCCTCCAACTGGGCCCGCCAGATGCGCATCTTCATACTCGAGGACCTGGGCGAGCGCGAAGCCGCCACCGTGCTGCTCGGGGGCTTGCTGGCGGGCGGAGAGGTCACCGACCCCAGTGAAATCCGCTTTTTGATGGAAAGATTGGAAGGGCTGAAGGGCGATGGAAATTCGTCACCAGCGACGAAAAAATGACACCTGGAAGCGGGTAATAGTGGCCAATTCCTTGTTTTTCCATTGATAAACTCGCGATTGTGGCGGCCGGCCCGAAATCGACCCCCGTGGGAAAAACTCCAATTATGACAATTGGTTATAAGAGGATGGCGGCCTACCGTGAGATATGTCACGGCGGATGAACGGCCGCCTGTCGCGCTCTAGCGGTTCCATGGCACACGATGGTACGGAACTTGCGGATTTCCCGCCATCGGAAGTCCTTTGAGGAATTTTTGCCATGCGTAAGCAAAGCGGTTTTACCCTGATCGAAATAGCGATCGTGCTCGTGATCATAGGCCTGCTCCTCGGCGGTGTGCTGAAGGGCCAGGAACTGATCACCAGCGCCCGCGTCCGCAACCTGATCTCGCAGCAGGACGGCATCAAGGCGGCCTACTTCGGCTTCCTGGACCGGTTCCG
>CAZQJF010000627.1:0-2633 GCA_964593735.1 uncultured Streptomycetaceae bacterium
TCCACGATCTTCCGGTAAGCCGCCGCGTCCGGCAACGCATCCACGTCGGCCGGACGCTCGGGCCTCATTCTGAAAAGCCATGCCCCGTAGGGATCCGCGTTGATGCGCTCCGGCTGATCGGCCGCCTCCGTATTCACTGCAACCACCTCACCTGACACCGGCGCAAGAAGGTCGGACGCCGCCTTGACCGACTCGATCACGCCGCAGGCCTCGCCCTGCCCCACCTGCCGCCCCGCCTCCGGGCTCTGTACGAACACTACGTCGCCCAGAGCCTCCTGCGCATGAAAGGTGATGCCCACCGTTACCGTGCCATCGGGCTCCTTTTTGACCCAGTGATGGGCGGGGGTGTATTTGAGGTGGTCGGGTGTATTCACTGTGAAGGTCGAGGGTCGAGGGTCGAGGGTCGAGGGATGACGATGAGGGATGAGGGATGAGGATGTCGAACAGCGTCTCAGGTACGAATGCCACTACCTTAGGCCTATTTTGCTCTTGAATTCCGGACAGGATTAACAGGATGAACGGGATTTTCAGAATCAGGTGCAGGGCAAACCCGTGTTTGTGGGTGTTGGTCGCTATTTATCCTGTCCATCCTGTTAATCCTGTCCCCCCTGGATTGGCTTAAGGTAGTGCCATGGGTCTCAGATAGGGCGTGTCAGATTCAGAGCCCGGTTCCTGCTGCGATTCTCCCTCTTCCTCTGTGCCTCTGCGATAAATTTGATTTGTCTTTCTGCGTCTGGCGGTTAAATCTCGTCATGGATTTGGCGCGGCGAGCAGATCGAGCCGGAAGCCCGCCGGATTGAGATCGCCCGTTTCGAGGTCGAGGCGGATGGTCATCTCGGCGTGGGCGGGAATTCCCGCTCCCTCGTCGCGCCCGGGCTCCAGGTAGTCGCGCGGCAGAAAGACCCGCCGCGCGAGCGTGTGTTCTCTGGTGTTCGTGAGGACGAGGTCCAGCGCCGGGTAGCCGACGTCGTAGCCGGCCTGATTGCGAACGGTAGCGGTGAGTTGTATCAGGGCCGGCTGCGCCGGGTCGTTGGCCTGCAGGTCCGAGGCCTCGATCGAGATCAGCCGCGGCCGCTGAGGCAGAAAGACCCCGCACTGGAGCGCATGGCACATCTGCGCGAGAAACGGGCGCGACCAGGGTAAATGGGCGGCCAGTTCCCCGCGGTAAACGTAGATGCCCTGTGCCGCGAGCAGCAACAGAGCGAGCACGGCGCCGGCCGCCCACCACCGGGCGCTGCGCGTTCTCGCCTCGCGGTTTTCCTCGAGAAAAAGGTGGTCTTCTATGGTGAGCTGTTCCGGCGCAGGACCGAAATCTCTCGTGTCGTCCGCGCTCGAGCTTTTCACCGCCATTTCCGGCACGGGTTCTGCAGCCGCTGCCGCGAGTTCCGTTGCGGAAACCGGCTCGAGCTTGAATGCGGGCTCCGCTGCGGCGCGCGGCAGCAGCTCCAGCGAAACGCCCGGGTCCACCGAGGCGTGCATAAGCGCCGGCTCCACGGCGGCGCCCTGGAGCGATGACGCGGCGGCGGGCGGCGCGGGCTCCGCCGCGGCGGTTGATTGCCGGGCGGCCTTCTCCGGTGCGGTGACCTCGTCAACCGTGGAAAGCGTCTTGAAGCCGTCGAACACCGTCATGCAGCGCCCGCAACGCACCATCCCCTGCTGGGCCTGGAGGTGGGCCGGCGCCACGCGGAAGGTCGTATTGCACGCGGGGCAACGCGTGAGCATCGCCATCAGCGCACCCTCATTCCTCTACCCCGTTTCTCACGCCCGCCAGCAATACCCAGCTCTCCTCTTCGCTTTCCATCCCGATGTCGAACCATTTCGCGTAGGCTGCGCACACCTCCGCGGCCTGCGGCCCGAGTATTCCCGCCAGCGCGATGCGGCCGCCATGCGCAGTAAGCCCCGCGAGCAGGGGCGCCAGCACCGTGAGCGGGCGAGCGAGGATGTTCGCGACCACGATATCCGCCGCGCGGCCGGCGCGAGCGGCCGGCGCGCGGAACTCGACGTTGACCCGATTTTGAATTGCATTCTCGCGCGCCGCAAGGAGCGCCTGCTCATCGATGTCGATGCCGACAGCGCCGCCGGCGCCGAGCTTCATGGCAACGACTGCGAGTATGCCCGAGCCGCAGCCATAGTCGATCACCGATACACCGCCGGTTACCACCCGCTCCAGCCAGTTGAGACACATCCGGGTCGTCGGATGACTCCCGGTCCCGAACGCAAGACCGGGGTCGAGGACGACGTTCAAGGCGGAAGGGTCCGGGGCCGCGTGCCAGCTGGGAACGATCCACAGCCGCGGGGAGATCCGGATCGGCGGGAATTGCGCCTGCGTCGCGCGCACCCAGTCCCGATCCGCGACCGACTGCACGCTGAACTGCGGGCGTTCAACGCCTGCGCGCATGCACGCCTGCGCGACCAGCGCCGCAGCGTCGGCATTCGCGGCAACGAGCGCCCGCATCGTGTTGCGGCGCCATCCGTGATGCGCAGCCGCGCCGCCTTCCGCAAACAGCGGTTCCTCCGCGTCGGTGCCCGCCAGGGCGTCTTCAACATCCACGGCCAATGCGCCCCCGTCGAGCAGCGCATCCGTGACGGCCTCGACATCGGACGACGACACCTCGAACGATATGGAAAGCCAG
>CAZQJF010000628.1:0-2630 GCA_964593735.1 uncultured Streptomycetaceae bacterium
CCGTCGCGGCCGAGCAGCCGAGAATCCGCCGGATCGATCGCGGTCAGCAGGCTCACTCCGTGCGCGGCGAAGCGCCGCGCGGCCGCGAGCGTCCTGCGGTCCTCCTCGTGCTCCATCGACCATTGGGCATGCCGCGCAAGCAGCGCAAGCTCCACGGTCCGGCCGATCGTCATCGCAAGTCGGCGTGCTCCCGCCTCGACCTGCGCGGGGCCGGTCTTCCTCGCCTGGGCGAGCCATGCATCGGCCTGTTCGATGGTCTTTTCCACTCGCGCCGAGATCTTCACGAGATCGGGCTCCCGCAGCCCTTGCATCATGTAGCCGGCCTCCCGCTTCAGCACCCCAAGCCCGCCGACGGATTCCAGCGCGCGCAGCGTATCCAGCGCAAGCACATCGGTCGTGCCCTCCCAGATCGGCAATACCTGCGCGTCCCGCAACAACACGGGGAGTCCGGTGTCCTCGACGTACCCCGCTCCGCCGAAAACCTCGATCGTCTCCGAGAGCACCTGGACCGACTGCCTGGCGGTGAGGAGCTTCGCGACGGGCGTCAGCAGCCGCAGCAATTGCTCGTGCTGTTCGCTGGCCTGCCCGGCCTCGCTTCGCCCGAGCAGCTCCACTACGAGAAACGTCAAATGAAACGCACCCAGAAACTCGGCCAGCAGGCCCGCGAGCGTATCGAGATGCAGCGGTTTCTCGGAGAGCCGTGAACCGAACACGACGCGCTTGGCTGCGTAGTCGCGCGCCAGGGCAAGCCCCCGGCGCATCAGCGCGCAGGCGCTCACACTGTTCCAGGTCCGCGTCACGTTGAGCATGGGGGCAATGTGCTTCACGCCGTCGCTGGTCCCGGCCACCAGCTCGGCAGGGGTGCCCTCGAGCGTAAGCTCCGCGGTGGGGATCTTGCGCGTGCCGAGCTTGTCCTTGAGACGATGCACGAGGATGCGGTTGGGACCGCCCTGCGCGTCACGCGTCTCGACGAAGAAGAGAGCGAGCCCCTTGCCGCCGGGCGGATTGCCTTCCGGCCGCGCCAGTGTCAGCGCCATCTGGGAGGCAATCGCCGAAGTGAACCACTTGCGGCCATAGAGCCGCCACTTGCCGTTATCCCCGCGCGCCGCCGTCTCGGTGAGTCCCGCGTCCGATCCGCCGGCCGCCTCGGTCATCCACTGGCCGCTCGTCCAGAACTCGCGCGGATCGCGGCTGATGAGGTGCGGCAGAACCCGGGCGATGAGCGGCTTGTTCGACGAATAGCTGATCGCCCGCGCCGCGCCGTCCGTCATCGCGAGCGGGCAGCTGTACAGATCGGTCGAGGGCGTGAACAGATAGGCCAGCGCGAACTGGTGCACGCGCGAAAACGCGCCGTGCCTGCGCTCGTATGCCGTTGCGACGAGGCCCTGCTCCGCGGCAAGGCGCTCGGCGCGCTTCCACAGCGCCGTCACCTCGATGCGGTCCACGCGATTGCCCCACGCGTCCCACTGGGTGAGGACGGGCTCGTTTTCGCGGTCTGCGAGCTGCAGGCGGTAGAGTTCTCTGCCCGCGCGCTCGCCCATGTGCTTCAGCCCGACCTCGATCTCCGCCAGCACGTCCGCCGGCAAGGTGCGCGCGAGGTACGAGCGCAGCGCGGCATCGTCCTCGTACTGATTGCCGAGCTCGGGCGGCTGCTGGACGAAAGCCATTACATATATTAACCGCCAGGACGCCAAGGCCGCCAAGAAAGATCAAGAACAATGATTACCACAGAGGCGCGGAGAGAAACAGAATATTCAACCAGATACGAAACTCACCCGCCCGATCACGGATCACGGATCACGCTTTCTGTTCCTCAGGTGAGCACTTCCCAATAGCTGTAGTTCCAGAGGAAAAGCCACCTGGACAGGGAGTTCTTGCCCGCTACTGCGTACAGGTCCGCCGCCACGCGTCTCAAGGCTTCGAGATTCTGCGGCGAGGAGCGGTTGGTGTAGATCAACGCGTCGCGCGCCGGAACGGCGGCGATGATCTCGCTGTTGACGCGCTTCCTCTCCGTCTCCCAGTATTGCGTATCGAGCATCAGGCACGGTTCGAGCTCGCCGCCGTTCGTCACCGATGCCAGGGCCGGCAGCGGACGCTCGATCTTCAGGTTCGGATACAGGCGCCGGAAGTTGGCTACGGCCAGGGGCAACAGATCTTCCCGCTTGAGTTTCAGGCGCCTCAAGTCGGTTGAATTGACGTTCGACACGTACTGCGGGTCATCGAAGGAGTACCGCAGATGAAGATCGCCGACGAAGTAGTCCATCACCGGCAGTTCTTCCGGACGGACCTTGACCTCGGGTATCCGGAACGCGAGCGGCTCTATCTTCTGGACGTAGCGGACCAGCTTCGGATCGGTATCGGCAAACGTGCGCACCAGTGCAACGATCTTGTCCGCCGTTCGATCCTCGTCGCGAAACCTGGGGCTCTGCGCCAGCGCCGCTCCGTGGAAAAGTCCTGCGCCTGCGGCCAACGCCCCCCCGGCGAATTTAAACCACTCGCGGCGCGTCTTTCTCAAACCGCCCATTCCGCGTTCCTCCAGGCAAAGCAGGCCCTGGCCACAGATACACACAGATAAACACAGATTCCAAAACCCGAGGTCGCGAGGAAGAATTTGCTCTTGAACTTATCGG
>CAZQJF010000629.1:0-2630 GCA_964593735.1 uncultured Streptomycetaceae bacterium
TCGGGGATGCGCACGGAAAGCGTCATGGGTTGCTCCTGTTGTATGACACCGGTCCGATGATTGTAACACGCGCCCCCCAGGTCACGAATCACTGGTCACTGACTTGCCAGCGTGGCCTGCGCTTCCATCACGAGCCCGCCCTCCCCGTTCTGCGCCCACAGCTTCACGCGGTTTCCTTCCGGTACACCACATGCGACACACGGAGAGCCGCTGAAGAGCGGACTCATGGCCCGGAAACGGAATTCCATCATCGCCGCATCCGTGTACCGGCGCACCAGGTCGGCGAGCAGCGTCGCGATCAACGGCCCGTGCACGATCAGCCCGGGGTAGCCTTGCGCTTCGCAGTAGGGCCGGTCGTAGTGAATGCGGTGGGCATTGAAGATGAGCGCGGAATAGCGGAACAGCAGCGCTTCGTTGGTGGGCGTTTCCCATTTCCAGACCGGCTTGTCCGCGATTCGCCGCGGCTCAGCCGCGGTCTGCCCCGGGCGCGGAGCCTCGCGGTAGACGAGGTCCTGCTCCTCGACGAGGGCTGTTCCGTCCGGTCCCGCGAACTCGTGGCGCAGCAGCAGGAAGGCGAGCGCGCCGCTGCCCCCGTGCTTCACCTTGAGGTCGGCGACGGTCGATGTCCGCCGTGCCGGCTGCCCCACCCGCAACGGGCGTTGAAACGTCAGGCGTCCGCCGGCGATCATGCGCCGCGGAAGCGGCACGGGCGGCATGAACTCTCCCAGCCTGGCGTGGCCGTTCTCCGCGAGGTCCGACGCCTTGTGCAGCTCGTGGAAATAAATCCAGTGCCAGAGCGGCGGCAATGCGTCACCCTGCGCCGGCGGGTCATCCCGGTCGAGCGATGCGGTCAGCGCCGCCGCGGGGAACGGCGCGAGCGTTTCGCTCGCGGTTTCCTGCCGCCCAATCCAGGCTTTGAGCGGTTCGATGTCGATCGCCATCGCGGAACCCCTCTGAACGACAAAAAGCAAGATTTAGCCACGGAAACACACGCTTTGAAAAGGCCGCCCTACGCCTTACTATTCACGATTCACCACTCCCTTCTCACGCCGTCAAGGAGCCGTCATGGCAGCCGAAGTCACCCAGCAGCTCGCCCGGTTCGCGGCGGAGCTCACCTACGAGCAGATACCGCAGTCCGCGCGCGAGCACACCCGGAACCTGTTGCTCGACGCCCTCGCGTGCGCCATAGCCGGAGATCGCGGCGAGGAAACGCACCAGGTGGCGGCGCTGGCCGCGGGGCTCGCGCAGTCGAAGGAGAGCAGCGTCATCGGCGGCGACCGGTTGTCGCTGGCCGGCGCTACCGTGTTGAACGGCTACCTCGTGACCGCCGTCACCATGTGCGACGTTCACCGCCCTACCCTGACTCACATCACGCCGGAAGTCGTGCCGTCCGCGCTCGCGATTGCCGAGCGCGACGGGTTGTCCGGGCGCGAGCTGCTGGTCGCGCTCGCCGCCGGGTGCGAGATCGCGACGCGTGTCGGCATCGGCTGGGATTTTCCCACGGCGCGCAGCCGGGGCTGGCACGGGCCCGGGATCATCGGACCGTTCGGCTCCGCGGCGGGAGTTGGGCGTCTGCTCGGCTTCAATTCCGACACGATGGCACGGGCGTTCGGGCTCGCGGGCAGCCAGGCAGCGGGCACCTTTGCCGCATGGGGCACGCCGACGGTCAAGTTCCACCAGTGCCGCGGCGCGCTCTCGGGGTTGATGGCGGCCCTGCTCGCGCAGCAGGATTTCGTGGCAACCAGGGAGTTTCTCACCGCGAAGGACGGCGGGCTGTACAACACGTATTCGGACGGCGGCAAGCCCGCGGCTGCCGTCGCGGATCTCGGCCAGCGCTGGGAACTGGAACAGATCGCGCTGCGGCTGTGGCCGTGCGCGTCCGGTATCCAGGGCATGGTCACCGCGCTGTTCGATCTCGTCGAGAACCACAAGGTCGGCCTCGGCCAGGTGAAGAAGGTGAGCGTCCACCTCCCGAAGATGATCTACGACATGCACGGTATTTTCCCGCGCTACAAGGGAAAATTCGAGGCGCTGCTGTCGATCCACTACGTCGTGGCGGTGATCCTGCAGGACAGGACGCTGACCCTGGCGCAGTTCGAGCCGGCGCGCTACGACGATCCCACGCTCAAGAAGTTCGCGGCGGAGCAGGTCGAAGTGAAGCTGGATACGAAGCTGACGGGCGTGCAGGCGGTAGTAGAAGCCGAGACCACGGACGGGAAGACCCTGTCCGTGCGCTGCGAGCACTCCAAGGGCTCGCCCGAGAATCCGCTGACGCGCGCCCAGATCGAAGAGAAGTTCCGGGTCTACGCGAAGGGCCGGCTGCCTGCCGCGCAGATCGAGGAAGTCATAGCGACCGTCGCCCGGCTGGAGGATCTCAAGTCGGCGCGCCGGCTGATGGAGATGCTGCGCGTGGGTGAAGACAGGAAAGTTCGGGCATCCGCCGCGGCCTGAGCGGATGAGGATTCTTGAGATGGGTTCCGGCGGCCCTGGCCGGTGGGGAACAGTTCTCTCCCGGCACGGGTCACCGGTCACCCTGTATCGATCACGCTAGTCAGAAAACGAGGAGAAGCACATGTCGAAACACTGTGTGGGTGTGGCATCCCTGCTGCTGACTGCGGCGGCGGCGCTAG
>CAZQJF010000630.1:0-2629 GCA_964593735.1 uncultured Streptomycetaceae bacterium
CGTGATCACCGCAGCGAAGGCCGATGCGCCGGAGGCCGCGGCACCGGATTCGGGCAGCGCCGCGCCGGCGTCCGGCGGGGCGGGAGATCGGCCCAGTTTCGCGCCGTAGCGTACATAGTGTTCAGCAGGATCGATGCCCGAGAGCAGGACGTCGGGATACTCGGCGGCGTACCAGGCGGCGTCGAACCTGCCGGAACGCTCCAGCGATGCGATTTGATCCCTCAGCTTGATCACCTGGCTCAAGTTCGGATTTCCGAGCAGTGTGTCGGACTTTGGGTTCCGCACCGGGTGTCGTGTGCCGCCCGTGTCATGATCTGTGATGCCAGCAGGCGACACACTGTAAATGGAACGACAGATTGTAAGGGATTGTAGTCAACCTGGATGAGTCTTGGTACTTCACATCAACAATTGATCACGCCAAGTCCGACAGGCTGCTAGCGCCGCGGAGTCCTGCCTTCGGCTGAACCGTGTTGCAGGTAGTGCACGAGCGGATTCATGCCGCCGGTGGCGACATCGGGATTACCTTCCAGGTACCAATCGGTATCGAATCCTGGCCCGGGGTTGCGTCCTTCCCTGGCTCCGAAGCGCAGGTAGTGCTCGGCCGGATTCATCCCGCTCACGGCGACGTCCGGATTGTTCTTGAGATACCAGGCGGAATTGAACATGTCGGAAGCCTCGATCAACGCGATGTCCCGCGCCAGCCCCCTGTAGCGCCGGCCGAGACCCGTGATGAGCGCCGCGCAATAGCGCACCGGCGCCGTGATGCGCCAGGAGAACGATTCCTCGAGCGCCCGGATCCTTTCCCGCCCACGGCGCAACTCACGTGCGGCGTCCTCAAACTCCGCTTCCCGCTCGGCCAGCATCGCGGTCAGACTCGCCAGTTCCTCGAAACGCTGATCCAGCGACCGCTCCAGTTTTCGCGCCGACGTCTCGGCTTCGTTGAGGCTGTCGCGGGCGCGGGCGAGCTCTTCGCGGACGGCTGCGAACGCCCGCGCGTCGACGCCGAGGGCTGCGATTTCCTCGCTTATCCTGAGCAAGGCGGCGTTGAACGACTGGAATTGCGCGAAGCGAACGGCCGACTCGTCGGCGAGCCCGCTTGCGCTGCGTTGCGAGGCCCCGCCCGCAGCCGCGTCCGTGAACATGAGGTGAGCCTGAAAGCGCGCGATTTCCTCCTGCAGCGCTGCGCGTATCTCGTCAAGGCGCCGGATGTACCCGGTGAGGGCCCCGCTCGCGACTGACTGCCAGTCGAAACGCGATGGCGGAGTAGCACCCGGCGTCCGGGTGCCGGTCAGGGAGTCGCCGGTGCGCGCCGGCGTTGCATCCGCGGCATCATTGCGTGAATCCACTCCTGGTCTCCTCCGGGTCCCGTCCCTCCACGGCACCGGGGTATTTTCGCACGCAGCAGCTCACATGCGAAACTCTGTCGCGTTCCACGCGCGGCTGCGCGGTGGCAGGCAAACGCGCGGAGCGGTCGGCATTCCCTACCTGTTGAACCCGAAGATGATCCGCGCGCTGACCGCGATGTTGTAGACGATCTGCGTGATTTCCTTGAGGAACTGCCGCGATTTTGTACTCACCTTGGGCAATACCAGTATTTCGTCGCCGGCGCGTATCGCCACGCCGTTCGCAGTCTCCTCGTAGCTGCCGTCGCGGTGCGCGATGACGATGCGCGCAGTGTCCGCGCCCTGCGTGTAGCCGCCGGACCGCTTGACGTAGTCGTCGATGCCGTAGCTCGAGTCGTGCGCGACGGTGTTCGGGAACATCACTTCGCCGGCCACAAGCACGAGGCCGTCTTTCGCCGGGACGCGGAAGATGTCGCCGTTCTCGAGCAGCAGGTCGTCGCGCTGCCGCGTCTGGGCGACCACCACCTGCCCCAGCGGCTCGATCGTGCGAGCGCGCTCCACCCATTGGAGCATGAGCTGCGCCTCGTCGGCGCGCAGGCGCGCTTCCTCGGCCGTGCCCGAACGCGCGGTCAGCACGGCGACCTCCAGGTTCTTCAACGATGCCTGCAGCGCCGTTTTCTGCCGCACCTTCACGCTCAGGCGGAAGAGCTGCAGGTTCTCCGGGTCCGAGCGCGGGGTGAACTGCACCTGCTTGATCAGATCGCCCACGCGCGAGCCGTATTCGAGCACGTATTCCTGGGGACTCACGTGCTCCCCCTCGACGCGCACCGTGATCGTCCCGGGCCTGACGTCCGCCGTGAACTCGACCTCGTCGCCGTTGACGAGGTCGAGCGTGGAGCCTTCCGAGAGCGTGCGGTAATCGATGTTGCGCACGACGCCGGTGTTGCGCAGGATGCGCACGTGCGTCGCCTGGGCGCGGGGCTTGGCGAGATCGATTAATTGCTGGACTTTGATTCTGGGTTCCAGGAATTCGAAGCGCTTGGGGTTGTCGGCGAGGCCCAGGACGTTGTAGGTGCTCTTGCGCGGCTGCACCACCACGACGTCGCCGTCGCCGAGCTGCAGCGGCGCCAGCTTGCCGTTCAGGAGGAAGTCGTACAGGTTGTAGGTGGCCCGCACCTGGCTGCCGCGCTGCACCTGGATGTCGAGAAATGAGCCGCGCTCGGGGTCGACGCCGCCCGCCTGGTCGAGATAGCGCAGCACGCTGTCGGAAGAGCTGCCGTGGTACA
>CAZQJF010000631.1:0-2623 GCA_964593735.1 uncultured Streptomycetaceae bacterium
AGCGCCAGCGCACGCCGGCGCCGGCCGCTGACCGGGTCCAGGACGTACATCGCGAGCGCGCCCAAGCCGAAGGCCGCCACGGCCGCGAGTGTTATCTTTCCGGGATTCGTTGCATGTTTCATATCGCCTCCTTTTGGGCCCCGCGTCATTTCACCACTTCGCCATTTGCCGCTTCACCACGTTCCTGGTCTCCGCCTTTTGGCAGCGTGAAGTAAAACGTCGCGCCCTTGCCGACCTCTCCCTCGGCCCAGATTCTGCCGCCATGGCGCGACACGACGCGCTGAACGAGAGCGAGACCGACGCCGGTGCCGGGAAAATCCTCGGACCGGTGCAGCCGCTGGAACACGCCGAACAGCTTGTCGTAGAACTGCATGTCGAACCCGGCGCCGTTGTCCTTCACGCAGTAGACGTTGTGCGCGCCATTGGCGTGACTGCTCACCTCGATCTCCGCGCTGTCGCGGCCGCTGCTGAACTTGATCGCATTCGACAGGAGATTGATCCACACCTGCCTGATCAGCGCCGGGTCGCCGGACGCCGAGGGAAGCGGATGCACGTTGATCGCTGCCGCGCCGTGGCCGTTCTCACGCAGCTCCCGCAGCACGTCCGTCGACAGCGCGGTCATGTCGATGTTGCGCCTGGAGAGGGGCTTCCTGCCGAGATGGGAAAACTCGAGCAGGTCGTCGATAAGGTGCCCCATCAGCTGGCTCTGATCGGTCACGACCCGCAGCAGGCGCCGGCCCTCGTCGTCCAGCCGGTCGGCATACCCTTCCTGCAGCATGCCCGAGAAGCCGTTGATCAGCCGCAGCGGCGCGCGCAGGTCGTGAGAAATCGAGTAGCTGAAAGTCTCCAGCTCCCGGTTGACGGCCTCGAGCTGGGAAGCCCGGGACTCGAGCTCCGCGTTCATGGCGGTGATATCCACTTCCACGCGTTTGCGCGAGGCAATCTCGGCCTCGAGTTCCTTGCGCGACACGGCGAGCTCGATGAACACGCGCACCTTCGCGCGCAGGATCTCGGGCACGACCGGGGAGAAAATGTAGTCCACGGCGCCGAGGGTGTACGCCTGCAGCGCGTCGAGGTCCGCGCGACTGTAGGCGGTGATGAATATTACCGGCGTGTTCTTCGACCGCCCGCGGGTCCGGATCAGCTTTGCCAGCTCGAAGCCGTTCATGTCCGGCATCAGCACGTCCAGCAGCAGCACCGCGTAGTCCTGCCGCAGCGCCAGCCGCAACGCCTCCTCGCTGGATGAGGCCGTCACCAGGTTCTGGTCCAGGCTTTCCAGCGCCGCGGCCATCGCCTGCCGCTTGTGCGCGTTGTCGTCGACCAGCAGGATGTTGACCTTGCCCGGCGGCGCGTCTGCAGCGCCCGGACCCGTGGCGGAAGACGGATCCGGGTCCGCTTTCCCCCCGTACTCGAAGCTGCCCGGCGGGGTCATTTCGCCGACGCGCTACCGGTCGAGTGGGTGCCCTGCGCGGCAGCGGCTGAGGGGATGGCCGGGCGCGGAGGCTGAAGAGAGCCCACCCGGGCCATGCCGCCCCCGGCATCGGTCTTCGGCTTCGGCGAGGCCGGCTTGTCTTCCCTGTCACAGGCGGAAACCGACAGCGCGAGGGCCACCACGGCCGCGAAAGTGATGCAATAGGGGGTCGACATGCACGTGCTCCTTACGCTCCCCAGTAGCATGACAACGGACTTGCCAGCTCGTTCCAGGCGGGATCCGGGGATAAGACACGGTGCAAGCAGAGCGTCATTCAATCACCACACGATGCAGTGACGGGGCGTCAACGTACGGCCACAGCGCCCCCGGCACATGCAATCCCTCAACCGGTTGATGTAATATCAACGAGATACGGGTGGCCGAAAACTGAGTCACAAGTCACAAGTAGAAGGTGGCATTCATATTTGAGACGCTGTACTGAGACCGAGGAGCGCATGAACGCTTTGTCCATTTCTCTTGCCGCAGCCGCATTTGCGCTGCTGCCGGCACTCGCCGCGGCGCAAGCCTATCCCGATCGGCCGATCCGCGTGATCCTTCCCGTGCCCGCCGGGGGCACGCCGGACGTGCTGGCGCGCACCGTGACGCCGGTCATGTCCGAGCTGCTTGGCCAGCAGTTCGTGGTGGACAATCGCGGCGGGGCGGGCGGGCGCATCGCCGCCGAGCTCGCCGCACAGGCGGCACCCGACGGCTACACGCTGTTTCTGGCGAGCCCGGGCGCCCTGACGATCGTGCCGCACCTGTCGAAGAACGTCCCCTACGACGCCCTGCGGGATTTTGCGCCGATCGGACTCATCACCACGGGCCCGTTCCTGCTGCTCACGCACTCCTCGGTCCCCGTGAAGACGGTGAAGGACTTGATTGCGCTTGCAAGAGCGGAACCCGGCAAGCTCGACTACTCGTCGGCGGGCAGCGGCACCGCCAATCACCTGGCGATGGAGCTGTTCAAGAGCATGGCGGGCGTGAACTTTACGCACGTTCCGTACAAAGGGGCGCCGCTGGCGGTGACGGATCTGCTGGCGGGACGCGTGAGCGTGACGCTGAACTCGATACCCCCGATCCTGGTGCACCTCAAGACGGGACGGGTGCGCGCGCTCGGCGTGGCCGGCGCGCAGCGCTCGCCGCTGCTGCCCG
>CAZQJF010000632.1:0-2613 GCA_964593735.1 uncultured Streptomycetaceae bacterium
CGAACATCATGACGCCCGGCGGGCCGATGCACGTCACGCTGGCGTTCAATCCGTCGCACCTCGAGATCGTGAACCCGGTGGTCGAAGGCTCGGTGCGCGCACGCCAGCACCGTCGCGGCGACAAGGACGGCAAGCAGGTGCTGCCGGTCGTGATCCACGGCGACGCGTCGTATTCGGGGCAGGGGGTGGTGATGGAAACGCTGAACCTCGCGCAGACGCGCGGCTTCGGCACGGGCGGCACCGTTCACATCATCGTCAATAACCAGATCGGGTTTACCACGTCGGACCTGCGCGACGCGCGCTCCACGCTCTACTGCAGCGACGTCTCGAAAATGCTCGAGATCCCGATTTTTCACGTGAACGGCGACGATCCCGAGGCGGTGTGCCTGGTTACCGGGATCGCGCTGGACTACCGGATGAAGTTCGGCAAGGACGTGGTGATCGACCAGGTGTGCTACCGCCGGCTGGGGCACAACGAGCAGGACGAGCCGATGGTCACTCAACCGCTCATGTACAAGAAGATCCATCAGCATCCGACGCCACGCAAAATCTACGCGGAGCGGCTGCAGAAGGAAGGAGTGATAAAGGAGGAAGAGTCCGAGGAAATGGTCAGGACCTGCCGCAACGCGCTCGACGGCGGCTATCACACCAACAAGACCATCCTTTCGAACTACAAGCCGCCGTTCGAGGTCGACTGGAAGCCCTATGTCGGCACCCGGTGGAACGAGAACGACGACACGCGCCTGCCGATCGGCACGCTCCAGGAACTCGGGCGCAAGATCGCCGAGGTGCCGTCCAACTTCAAGCTGCATCCGCGGGTCGAGAAGATCATGGCCGACCGGCGGCTGATGGCGGAGAACAAGCTGCCGCTCGACTGGGGGATGGCGGAGAATCTCGCCTACGCGACGCTGGTCAACGAAGGCTATTCCGTGCGGATTTCCGGACAGGACGTGGCGCGGGGCACGTTCTTCCACCGCCACGCGGTGCTTCACGACCAGAACCGTGAACGCTGGGACCAGGGCACCCATGTTCCGCTGCAGCACATCAGCGAAAAGCAGGGCGACTTCGTCATCATCGATTCGGTGCTATCCGAGGCGGCGGTGGTAGGCTTCGAGTACGGCTATGCGACATCGGGGCCGAACGAGCTGGTGGTCTGGGAAGCGCAGTACGGCGACTTTGCCAACGGCGCCCAGGTCGTGATCGACCAGTTCATCGCGTCGGGCGAGATCAAGTGGGGGCGCCTGTGCGGGCTGGTGCTCATGCTGCCCCACGGTTACGAAGGGGCGGGCCCGGAGCACTCCTCGGGCCGCATCGAGCGCTTTCTGCAGCTGTGCGCGGACTACAACATGCAGGTCTGCGTGCCCGCGACGCCGGTGCAGATGTACTACCTGCTGCGGCGGCAGATGATCCGTCCTTACCGCAAGCCGCTGATCATCTTCTCGCCGAAGAGCCTGCTGCGGCACAAGGAATCGGTCTCGTCGCTGGAGGAGTTCGCCACCGACAAGTTCAGGCCCGTCAACGAGGATTGGGACGCCAAGGACATCAATCCCGAAAGCGTCAAACGGGTGGTTTTGTGCAGCGGCAAGGTCTACTACGACCTGCGCGCAGAGCGCAAGGCGCGCAATCTCACGGATGTGCCGCTGGTGCGCATCGCCCAGCTCTATCCGTTCGCGCACGACGATTTCCAGGCCCAGATCGAGCGCTACCGGAAGGCGACCGAGATCGTGTGGTGCCAGGAAGAGCCGCGCAACCAGGGCGCATGGCATCGCATCCAGCACTATCTGGAGCGGCACTTGCTGCCTCACCAGAAGCTGATCTATGCCGGGCGTGATTCCTCCGCAACGCCTGCGCCGGGCTACAAGTCACTGCACGACCGGCAGCAGAAGGAGCTGGTCGATCTTGCCCTCAGCATCGGCGTCGTGTCGCGGGCGGATGGGGTCAGATAAGCGGAATTTCGCGTCTCCCCCGCGAATTCCGCTAAATTGAAGACCCGGAATGAAACTCGCACTGGTTGGTCTGCCCCGATGATTCGTTGTCCAACTTTTCATGCGCCTGTTCGATCACGTCGAACAGTTCAGGATTATTTCGCGCGGACGCAGGAAATAATCCTATGTTGATCGAAGTCAAGGTGCCGCAGCTTTCCGAGTCGGTGGCGGAAGCCACGCTTCAGAAATGGCACAAGAAGCAGGGCGAGTTCGTCCAGCGCGACGAGAACCTGGTGGATATCGAGACCGACAAGGTCGTGCTCGAGACACCCGCTCCCGAATCGGGCGTGATCGTGAAGGTCGTGAAGGGCGACGGCAGCACCGTGGCAAGCAACGAAGTGATCGCGCAGATCGACACGGCAGCCGCAGCGGCAAAAGCACCCGCTGCGGCTGAAAAAGAGGAAAAGACGCAACCGAAACCCGCGGCCCGGACCGAGAGCGCGGCGGTGATGCCTGCGGCGCAAAGGATGGCCGCCGAAATGAACCTCGATGCTGGTGCGATCGCCGGCAGCGGCCGCGGCGGGCGCGTTACGAAGGAGGATGTACAGCACGCGCTCGACAGTGGCGGACCACCGGCAGCGAAACCCGCGGCCCCGGCTCCGGCGCAACCGCGCGCTCCCGCGCCGGC
>CAZQJF010000633.1:0-2594 GCA_964593735.1 uncultured Streptomycetaceae bacterium
GTGGCGCTGCCGACTCGATATCGCGTGACGACCGTGCGGATGTAGAGGCCGCGAAAAAGCGCGCGCGTCTCTGGACGGTCGTTGAGTGAGAGCATGAACCTCGCCTTCACGCCGCGCAGCAGGGCGGCGAGCTGCGCGAAGTCTGAGCGGTCGAACAGGCCGGGGCCGTAGTCCTTTTCGCACCCGTAGTACGGCGGGTCCAGGTAGAAGAACGTGTCGGGTTTGTCGAATCTGGACAGCGCTACCTGGTAGGGCAGGTTCTCGATGAAGACGCCGGCGAGGCGCAGGTGCGCGGCCGACAGGTCCTCCTCGATCCGCAGCAGGTTGAGCTTGGGGCGCGCACTCGTGTCGCACCGGAATGTGGTGCTGCGCGGGCTCGGCACGAACGCCGTGCGCATGAGGTAATAGAAGCGCACCGCGCGCTGCACGTCGGTGAGCGTCGCCGGGTCGGTGGCCTTGAAGCGCTCGAACTCGTCGCGCGCGGTGAGCATCCAGCGCAGGTAGCGGATGAACTCGTCCAGGTGGTTCTTGATCACCCGGTAGAGCGTCACCAGCTCGAGGTTGATGTCGTTCAGGATCTCCACGCGCGACTCGGGCTTCCTGAACAGGATAGAGCCCGCGCCGGCGAAGACCTCGACGTAGCAATGGTGCGGCGGGATCAGCGCGATGATCTTGTCCGCCAGCCCGGATTTGCCACCGATCCACGGGATGATTGCTCGCGCCTGGCCTGCGTTACCGAGGTTCGCCTTCACGCATCGACTCCTTCGTCGACGCGCCTGGGCGTTCAGGTGTGGGGCTCTTGTCGGCCCGGAAGTGATTGAGCGTCCCGCAGCGGGGACACTTGATCTGAAGCGACACGTATTGTCCTACGCCGAGCTTGCGGCCGCAATGCCCGCACCGGATCTCCTGCACGGAGCGCATCTCCCGATCTGCGTGTAGGCTGGCCCTGCCGCGATCGTGGCAGGGGGCCTGGTCCTGCTCGGAGGGAGAATCTCCGGGAAAGGGGCCGCCTCGGCGTTCCATCGCCGGGGCGGTCGCCCCCTCTTTTTTTCGATGACATTTTGCAGCTTCACCGCGGCTGGCATCGCTTTGATGTCTGCCGCGCCCATCCCTCGACGTCCGTCGCCAGGCCCTCCCAGAGATTCAGCCCGACCAGGACGTCGACCTTGCTGCGGGCTTCGCCTTGCGCGGTGATCTCGGCGGCGAGATAGATCTCCACGCCGTTCGCACTGTGGCGCTCGACCGAGACATGCCCGGTCTTCACGTCGTAGTAGAGATCGCCACTCACATAGAGGCGCTCGCCCGGGTAGCCGCCGTGAAAGCACCTGCGCGCCTGGTTCAGGATCGCGCGGTAGACGGGCTGGTAGTTCTGCTCGATTTCAAAGCTGCGCTTCTCGATCGGGTGATTCTGCAGCTCTTGCATGGTCCCCGGAGCGCAGGCCGCGAGCGCGAGGCAAATTACGATGGGGATGATTCGCATAGTTCCTCCTCCTGCGAGCTTCGCGCGCCTGGCGCCGCGCGTCAATGTCTGCGCGGCCGCGAGGTTCACCTGGTGACCGGCGCCTGGGCGGTATCGCGCAACGCCGCGTAGTCCTTCACCTCCTGCGACGCGTTCGGGTCGGCGATCGCCAGATCGAGCATCGCGTCCTCCTTGGCGCGCTGCGCGGCGGCGGCCGCCTCGATCGCCGCGCGCTGGATGGCGAAGAGCGCCGCGGCGCGCTTGGCGTCTACATCTGCCGCACGCAGCTCCTCGACGGTCGGCTTGACTGGCTCCGGCTCCACCTCGACGGGCTCGCCGCTGCGCGCGAGCTCCTCGATCCAGTCCTCCTCGCGCGGCGCCGGGATGCCCACCGTCGAGGCATGCGCGACGAGAGCATCATTGAAAGCGGTGACGCGTGCGACAAGCTGCTCGGTCGTGCCGCTGAACTGCGTTCTCGTGATCGTCTTCATCTGAGCCTCCTAGAAATCTCCGAGCCAGCGGATCATCTTCGTCGCCACCATCGACGACTGCATGATGTTGTGCGCAGTCGCGCTCGCATCGCCCGTAGAGCCGGTAACGCTTGCTTGGGGCGTGCCGCCGAGCTGTGCACCAGCTACCCCATCCGCCATGTTGTTGCCGATGTACGTGTGGGTGTGCGCCTTGAGTGGCGTTTGGGCCTGCGTCAGCGTATGCGTCTCCGCACCGCCGACGTTGCCGAGTGCGTTGCCCAGCGTGGCGGTGCCGGTGCCTCCAGAGCCGACAGACACGCGCCGTCGAGAGTCCGGCAGAGCGAAGGTGGTTGCGCCGTCGCCCACGCCCCAGGTGGTGCCGATCTTGCCGAACAGCCTGGCGTAGGTGGTACGGCTGACGTTCGCGCCGTCCTCGAGCAGAAAGCCGTAGGGCACGGTCCCGCCCATGTAGACCTCCTCGACCCCCACGCGCTCCAGGTGGAACGGCTGCTGTTCGATCTCCGTCGGCACTGCGGTCCAGGTGCCGGCCGCCGCCTGGTTCGACCAGGCGATGAACGCGAGGCGCCCGGGAACGTCGGCGCGCGCGTTGGCCGAGTACATCACGTCCGGGTTGTCGGCCGCGCCGGCGCCGCCTTCCGCCGTGG
>CAZQJF010000634.1:0-2589 GCA_964593735.1 uncultured Streptomycetaceae bacterium
AGGCTCCATCATCCCCTTTTGCAACAGCGGCCCGGCCTCCGGCGAGGTGACGAACCTGATCAACGCCCTGGCCGCCTCCTGTTCCTTCGAGACCGTTCCGGTGTTGATCGTCCGTGGCGGAGTGGGGAATTTCCCTCAGCTCGCTTTTATCTGAGCCGCCGTACCTGGGCCGCCTCGCCGAGACGCTGTATCCGGGACGCTTCATCTCAGACGCTTTATACAGGGCGTGGTCTGCGCGAGCGCGCTCAACTCAAGCACGGATAGAACGTGAATACATCGGGGCTGGTTGCATGGTTCGGCAGGCGCGGCATCTATTACGGCTGGGTCATCGTCGCCGTGATGTTTGTCACCCTGTTCATTTCCCTCGGGTTCCGGTTCGCTTTCGGCGTCTTCTATTCCGCCATTCTCGACGAGACCGGCTGGTCGCGCGCAGACACGGCGAGCGTAGTTTCCGCCGCCATGATCGTCTACGCCTGCACGGCGGCCCTGAGCGGCTACCTGTTTGACCGCCTGGGCGCGCGCGTGCTCTTTCCCGTCGGCGCGCTCTGCATGGGGGCGGGGCTGATGCTCTGCTCGGCGAGCGAATCCCTGGCCGGCTTGACCGTCTCCTACGGCATCCTGCTGGGGTTCAGCTACGCGGCGCTTGGATTCATTCCGCACATGGCCATAGTCCCCCGCTGGTTCGCCGGGCGGCGGGGGCTCGCCTCCGCGGCATCCCTGGCCGGCGTGGGCCTGGGCTCGCTCGCAGTCGCGGCCGTGAGTGCGGAATTGATCGTGCGCATCGGGTGGCGGGAAACGATGTGGTGGTTCGGCTTTGCCGCGATGGTGGTGTTGATCCCCATCAACCTGGTGTTCCATCGCCACTCCGCCGAGCACATCGGCCTCGCGCGCGATGGACCGTCCGCGCGGCCCGCCGCGCGGACCGCACCTCCGGAGGCCGCCGCGACCGTTCGGGATGCAGTTCGCACCCGGGCCTTCTGGCTGCTGGCCCTTGCCGTCACCATGACCGGCCTGTGCAACATGATCGTAGTCGTGCACCAGACGCGGATGCTGGTCGACATGGGATACAGCCTGCCATTGGCGTCGCTGCTCTTCGGCATGCTCGGTTTGATGCGTGCTGTCGGCGGCCTGATATGGGGGCCGCTTTCCGACCGGATCGGCCGCTCGACCTGCGTCGTCATTATCTGCAGCATCAGCCTCGTCGGACTGGCGCTGCTGTGGCTCACGTCCCTCCTGCCGGCCGAATCCTCCGCCCTGCGCATGGCTCTGCTCGCGGGCTACCTGCTGACGTTCGGCCTCGGCTACTCCGCCATGTCCCCGGTCTACGCGTCCGCCGTCTCCGACAGGTTCGCGGGCAGGAACCTGGGCACGATCCTCGGGCTGCTCGACCTGGGATTTGGCCTGGGCTCGGCGCTGGGCCCCTGGTGGGCGGGCTGGATGTTCGATCGTTACGGCAGCTACGACGGCGTCATCCTTGGGGTCGCGCTGGGCGTCGTGCTCACTGGCCTCGGGCTGGCGACCGCGACGCGGCGACGGGTCAGCTTGATCTGATGTCGAGGGGGCGGACGGGCGCCATCCGCAGTCCCTAGACTGCCAGTTTCGGCGCGCAAAATCGAGTGTTTAAGGGCGAAAGGACGGGTCAGCCATCCACCGCGCCGACTACCAGTGCAACGAGCGGGCGATCGGAATCGGCGTGCGGGCGGTGACGAGCGTGGTGCTGAGCCTGCTCGAACGGCGGCTCGGGTAATCGATCCTCGACGTCGCGGACGCGCGATGAAGGAGATCGCCGCCCTGCCTCGCAAGCGATGCGCGGTTCCGGCATACTGGCAAAAGCGCTGTCCGGCGCTCTATGGCGGCTTTGGGTCGCGAGCAGACACTACGCCCTGCATCATCGATGCTGGGCACGAGCCCGCCCATCGGGCATAGAATGCGGGCTCGTGAAAAACCGTGTTTGAAAACCCTTTACGGATACCGTCGCATGGAAAGGGAACTTCTGGGAAAGTTCTCGATGCCCGGCATCGGCTTTGCCATGTGGTCCAATGTTCGACCAACCATCAGATAAAAGGGAGGAACCGATGGTCCGCTTATTGTCGTGGGTTGCAGCAACCGTAGCCGTCGTTGCGTCGTGCCTGCCGGCTCACGCGCAGAAATACCCGAGTAAGCCGATACGTGTCGTGGTGCCGCAGGCCGCCGGCGGAGGACTGGACGTGGTGGTCCGGCTCGTGGGACAGGACCTGTCGCAGAAGTGGGGCCAGCAAGTTGTGGTCGACAATCGTCCGGGCGCAAACGGCATCATCGGGCTGGAGGCCGTGGCCAAATCCAAACCGGACGGCTACACGATACTCGCCGGATTCACTTCCCCGCTCACAGTCAATCCGCACGTCTACAAGGCGCTGCCGTACGAAACCTTCCGCGATTTCGCGCCGATCACGCAACTCGTGACGAACACGCTCGTTCTTGTGGTGAATCCGCACCTGCCGGTGCGTAGCGTGAAGGAGCTGATCGCGCTCGCCCGGTCGCGTCCGGGGCAGGTCGTGTACGGCTCGTTCGGCATCGGCAACCTCACGCATCTTGCGAACGTGCTCCTCG
>CAZQJF010000635.1:0-2587 GCA_964593735.1 uncultured Streptomycetaceae bacterium
TGGGCGGGCGTGCGGCAGGGCCGCACCCTCCCGCGCGTGCTCGGCATCCTGCTGCAGTTTGCCGCGGGCGCCGCGTTTCTTGCCGGCGTGGACAGGCCGGCTGGCGCAATGCCCGTGCTGAACAGTCTGTACCTCGGCTGCGTAATGGTGAGTGCGGCCGGCCTGTTCTGCAGTTACTACCTGGAGCGCAACCAGGAGAAAGTGGTTGAGAGCGAATTCCTCGCCGGGCGTCTCCTGTTCATCTGGGGCGCGCTCTGGTGGTTCGGCGGCGGGCTGCTCGAGCTCGACCGTCACGTTCCCGCGGCGTGGGACTGGCATTCGGAACTATTGTTCTTTACCGGCTCGTGCGCGGCCTTTCACCTGCTATGGCGTCGCCTGCAGTGGGACATTGCACGCTTTGCCGCGCTGGCGCTCCTGCCCCTGATGGCACTGGTGCTAGTGGGGATGATCGTGGGTCTGGGCAAGGCGCAGGTCACCCCATATCACCCTTTCGCGAGCCACGCCTACCTCGGCTGGGTGCTGGGATTCGGCGTTCATCTGTGGATGCTCCGCGCGCACGAAGGAAGCAATGGGGGACGCAATGAGGGACGCGGCGAACCCTGGCTGGGCTGGCTGCACGCGGCGGGATTCTGGCTGCTCGCGATCGTCCTGTCGTGGGAGGTCGCCTGGCAGATCGACCGCTATGTTGCAGGCCGGCACGTCTGGCCGCTCATCGCTTGGGCGATCGTTCCGGGAGCATTGATCGCGATGCTCGCCGGCCGTGGTGACCGCCTCGGGTGGCCGGTAGCCGCACACCGCCACGCTTACCTCTACGCCGGGCCTCTCCCGCTCGCGGTGTTCCTGCTGGCCTGGATCGTCTTCGTGAATTTCGCGAGCGATGGCAATCCCGCGCCGCTGCCGTACGTGCCGCTCCTCAATCCGCTCGACTTGGCCCAAGCCGGCGCGCTGCTCGCGGTTGCACTATGGTACGCAGGCGTAAAGCGGTTGGGAATGCCGGGGGCACAGCTCCCGCCGACGGAGACCGCGATCAAGGTGCTGGGCGCCGTGCTGTTCATCGCGTTGAATGGCGTGCTGCTGCGCACCCTGCATCACTACGCCGACGTGCCGTTCCGGCTCGATGCGATGGTGCGCTCGGTCCTCGTCCAGGCGGCGTTCTCGCTCTTCTGGAGCCTGCTCGCGCTGGCGGCCATGGTGATAGCCACGCGGCGCGCACTGCGCGCGCTGTGGGTCGTCGGCGCGGCCCTGCTCGCTATCGTGGTCGCAAAGCTGTTTCTGGTGGACCTGTCGAGCACGGGCACGGTGGAGCGCGTCGTATCGTTCATCGGTGTGGGCATACTCGTGATCGTGATCGGCTACTTCGCACCGGTACCGCCCAAGCCGGAGGAGAAAGCGGCATGACTCGTCTGATGCCCTGGTGGTTGTTGTTTGCCGCCGTTGTCGCCGGTGCCGCGAGTGCCGCGGAGCGTCCGGATGATTTTGCTTACGGTACCCGGCTCGAGGCGGACGGCAAGGCGGCGCTCTACGAGGTTGCATTGCCCGCGATGGTCTACCGCGGGGTTGCGCAGCCCGACCTGCGCGACGTGCGGGTTTTCAACGGCAGCGGCGAGGTGGTGCCCCACGCGTGGCGCACGCGCCGGACTGAACGGACCGAAGCCACGCCGCCGGTCGCCCTTACGCTGTTTCCGCTCAAGGCAGAGCCTGGCGCCACCGTCGACGGGCTCGCGATCAGCGTGCGCCGCAGCGCCGGCGGCGCCACGACGATCAACGTGGCCTCGAGCGGGGCGGGCGGGCCCGCGGAGAAGCGAACGGTGGGATATCTCGTGGATCTCACAAGTTTCGAGCGCACGCTGCGCGCGATTGAATTCGAGTGGACGCCCGCGGCGGACGGCTTTGCTGGCAAGCTGCGGGTGGACGGAAGCGACGATCTCGGCGCCTGGCGCGCGCTGGTCGCGGCGGCGCCCCTCGTCGATCTCGAAGTCGCCGGGCAGCGCCTGCAGCGGAAACGCATGGAGCTGCCGCAGCAAAAGGTGAAATATCTGCGCCTGTCGTGGGTGCCACAGGGCGACCGGGCAGCGCTGCCGGACCTCACTTCCGCGAGCGGGGAACTCGTGGAGAAATTCCTCGAAGCGCCGCGCGAGTGGGCGCCGGTGGAGGCCGGCAAGGGCGAAAAACCCGGGGAATATGCGTTCGACGTACGCGGACAGTTCCCGGTCGACCGGATCCGCCTGCATCTGCCCGAGGCGAACACCGTCGTGCAGGTGGAATTGCTCGCGCGCAACAGGAGCGACCAGCCCTGGCGACAGGTCGCGCGCGGTGTTGCCTACCGTTTGCGCCGGGGCGAAGGCGAGGTGACCGGCCCGGACCTGGCGATGGGCGTGGCGACGGACCGCTACTGGCTCCTGCGCGTGGATCAGCGTGGTGGCGGTCTCGGTGCGGGCATACCAAAGCTCGAGATAGGCTGGGTGCCGCACCGCCTGGTATTTGCAGCCCGCGGCTCGCCGCCCTTCCAGCTCGCGTATGGGAAACGAGACGCAAAGCCGGCGGCCTATGCAATCGAGAGCCTGATACCCGGCTATCGGGAGGACCG
>CAZQJF010000636.1:0-2585 GCA_964593735.1 uncultured Streptomycetaceae bacterium
TTTCCTCGCGGTATTCGTTGACAACGCCAAAACGCCTGAGCTAGCTTGAACGGTTATCGCATTCAGCGGAGTCCACATGTTCTATTCGAGCAACTGGATCCACAGCTTTCCCGGGCAGTACCAGTGGTCGAATGCCACGCTGGTCACCAAGGGCATGGCGCCGTACGGCGCCGTGGCCCTGGAAGAAATCGATCGGGTGGTGCAGCGGCTGCACGCGCGCCTGAGCGAGCCGCAGGCGTGGTGGGAAGAATGGACGGCCGAAGCCGAGCGGGTCGAACGCGCCGGCGACGCGGCGGCGTCCGAAGGGAGGCAGGCGACCGCGGGCAACTACTACCTGCGGGCCGGCAACTATTACTACACGGGCGAACGGATGGTGCCTCCGGGAGAGCAGAAGCTCGGCATCTACCGCAAGGCGCTGCGCTGCTTTCAGGAGGGCCTCAAGCGCCGCAATCCGAATCTCGAAATCGTGGAGGTCCCGTATGAAGGCACCGCGCTGCCGGCGTATTTCCTCAAATCGCCGGTGGCCAGGGACCCCGCGCCCACGGTAGTGCTGTTCGACGGGCTCGACAACTGCAAGGAGATGAGTGTCCTGTTTGCCGGTCTCGAGCTCGCGTTTCGGGGTTTCCATACGCTGGCGATCGACGGTCCGGGCCAGGGCGAGGCGCTGCGGCTGCGCCGGCTGCCCTCACGCTACGACTACGAGGTCCCCGGAACGGCGGCGTACGAGTACGTGGCCGCGCGCGCGGACGTCGATCCCCGGCGTGTCGCGATCATGGCCTACAGCGCCGGGGGCTACTACGCGCCGCGCGCGGCCGCATTCGAACCGCGCTACGCGGCTTGCGTCGCGTGGGGGCCTCACTACGATTACCATGCGGTGTGGGAGACGCGCTGGGCGGCAATGAAAAAAGACGGGAACAGCGTCGCCTCCTCTCACTTCCAGTTGCCGTGGGTGCTCGGCGTCGCGGACATGGAGACCGCGATGGAGAAATTGAAGAAGTTCACGCTCGCCGGTGTCGCGGAGCGCATCCAGTGCCCCATGCTGGTGTGCTGGGGCGAGGAAGACAAGCTGACCCCGCGCGCGGTCGCGGACCAGCTCTACGAGAACGTGGGCTCCCGCGACAAGACACTGAAGGTCTTCACCCGGGAGGACGGCGGCGCCGAGCACTGCCAGGTGGACAACCGCCAGGTGGGGACGGACTACATCGCGGACTGGCTATCCGCACGTCTCCTGTGACGTGCGGATTACGGGAAGATCGGGGCAGACATTACGTACACGCACTATCTGGGACGAATGGCACTACCTTAGGCTCACAGCGCACGCTTAACGTTTGAACTCCAGACAGGATTGACAGGATGAACAGGATAAATAGCGATCAGAACCTACAAACGCGAGGAATCCTTGCACCCGATCTTGAGAATCCTGTTCATCCTGTTCATCCTGTCTCCCTTGGGTCTGCTTAAGGTAGTGCCATTCCTATCTGGCACGCAGTACCTGAGACGCAGGTCGGGAAACGAGCAGGGAAGACCGATATGAAATGCAATACCGCTTTCGAGCGATCGTTGCGTTTCCTGCTGCCCGCGGTGTGTTGCATCGTGCCTGCCGGGTCCGGGGCGGCCGCATCACTGGGTGGTCCACTGACACTGGCGGACGAGGGCGGCTTCTTCGTCAACGGACAGAGCGTGCGGTCTGACTTTCCCGGCGCTTCGCCGAGAACCGGTCCCGCGCCGGCGGGAAACATCACGGTCAACCAGATGTACGTGCATTTCCGCATTCCGGCGGCGAAAAAAGGCATCGCCATCGTCATGGTGCACGGCTCCAACCACACCGGGATGACTTACGAAACAACGCCCGACGGCCGCGAGGGCTGGGCCACCTGGTTTACGCGCCAGGGCCATCCGGTCTACGTGGTGGATCATTCGGGACGCGGCCGGTCGGGCTTCAACCCGACGCCCGTGAACGCGGTCAGGGACGGGGGCGCCGACCCCAGGACACTGCCGACCCTGTTCATGGGTCCGATCGATCGCGCGTGGTCGAACTTCCGCTTCGGGCCGGCCTACCCGAAGCCGTTCCCCAACGTGCAGTTCCCGCTCGAAGCCCTCGACCAGTACCTCGCTCAGCTGGTTCCGAATTCGGAAACCACACTCGCCGGCGGCGGGACCAATACGGTGAACGCACTGACCGCCCTGCTCGACAAAATCGGACCGGCCGTCGTCATGGTCCACTCGCAGTCGGGCGTGTACGGCCTGGATGTGGTCCGCAGGCGGCCGAACCTCGTCAAGGCGTTGATCAGCGTGGAAGGCGGCTGCGAAACGCTGACGCCCGTCGATATCGCCTCGCCGTTCGTCAAAGTGCCGTTCGTTACGGTCTGGGGCGACAACAGCATAGGCGCGGCGGGAGTGAACGGAGACCAGCGGCGCGAAGGATGCTCGAAGGCGGCCGGCATGATCAAAAGCGGCGGCGGGCGCGCGACGTTTCTGCTGCTGCCCGATGCCGGTATCCGGGGCAACAGTCACATGCTGATGATGGACAGGAACAACCTTCTGATCGCGGAGGTGCTGCGGCGGTGGATGGAGGAGAATGTGAA
>CAZQJF010000637.1:0-2577 GCA_964593735.1 uncultured Streptomycetaceae bacterium
TTAGTCAGAACCCCATCTTCCCTTCGAACAGCGTGATGGGCGGGTACGCTTTCGGATCGATCAATACGTCGATGACGGTAGTGACCGGCGCTTTCAGCGCGCGGTCGAGCGCTCCCTGGAAATCGGCCGCCTGCTCCACTCTTATGCCTTCGCAGCCGCAGGCGCGAGCGATGGCGGCATGATCGACCGGTCCCAGGGCGCAGGCATCGGTGTGCCCGCCATAGAGCACGTCCTCCGCGTGCCACTGGTAGCCCAGGATCTGGTTGTTCAGCACGATCAGGACAACCTTGACGCCCAACCGCTTCGCCGATTCGAGCTCGCACCACATGTGAGCAAACCCGCCGTCACCCGCGATGCACACCACGGTGCGTTCCGGCGCGGCGAGTTTCGCGCCGATTGCCGCCGGCAGCCCCCAGCCGAGGCCGGCGAGCCCGCGGCCGCTCAAAAAGCGCATGCCGGCGGCTTGCGCCACCAGGTAGTTGGCGGTCCAGATCGCAGAGTAGCTCGCGTCCGAAACGACGATGGTGTCCGGCGTCAGGACTTTATCGAGGTCGCGCATCAGGCGTTCCGGGCGCAGCGGCGCCTGGTTTGAGTTCATCACCTCGCGCGCTTCCTCGGCAAAGAGGCCGCGTCCTTCCGCGATCGTGGCTTCTACCGCGCCGCGGCTGCGGGTGCGCGCGGTCGGGTCGAGCGCGCGCATGGCGTCCGCGAGCGCGGCCAGGGTCAGCCTGGCGTCCCCGACCAGGCGTAACGCCTCGTAGTTGCGGCCGACTTCCTGGCCGTCGATGTCGATATGTATGTAGGCCGCGCCGGCAGGAAACAGGGTCCAGCCGTCGGTGCCGTTTTGATTGGTGCGGTCGCCGACGAACAGGATTACGTCGGCGTCGGACACGAGCCGCCGCAGCGCCTTGGTCGCGCTGCGCGTCCCCATGAAGTATCCGATCACGCCGACCGACAGCGGATGGCGCTCGTCGACCGCGCCTTTGCCCATGCTCGTCGTCGCGACCGGGAGCGCAGCCGTCTGCTGCAGATGCGCGAGTTCCTGGTGGGCCTGCGACAAATGCACCCCTCCGCCGGCGACGACCAGGGGGCTGCGCGCCGAGGCCAGCATTGCGGCGGCCTCCGCGACGCGCGCAGGATCGGCGACGACGCGGTCGAGCGGATAGCTGCCGAGATTTCTACGCCGTACTGCGGGCGCCGCACTCGGGGCCGCCTCCAGCAGCAGATCCTGCGGGCACAGCAGCACCGCCGGGCCGGGCCGGCCGCTCGCGGCGGCGGTAAACGCCATGTCGACGTAGTCGTCTATGCGCGTGAGCTCGCTCACGCGCCGCACCCATTTGCTGCACGCGCGGAAGAGGTCCGGATGATCGAGATCCTGAAACGCGTTCTTGTCCGTTTGCGTCCGCCTCACGTCCTGCACCAGCGCAACTATGGGCACCGACGCCTTCAGCGCTTCGGCGAGCCCCGAGACGAGCAGCGCGGCCGCTGGGCCGTTCTGCCCGGTCACCACAGCCACCTTGTGCGATACGCGGGCGTAGCCGTCGGCCATCGATGCGCCTGCGTTTTCGGTTCTATAACCGATCTGCCGGATGCCGAATTCCGGCGCAACCAGATACAGCGCCGAAGGCAGGCTCTGGCCGAACATCACCTCCACGCCATGCCTTTGCAGTGCCCGCGCGAAGATATGCGCGCCGCACCAGGCGGGCAGCTTGTGCGGTGGCACCTCCCCAGGCGTGACGCTCATGCTGAATCTCCGAGGTTAAGAATCAGGTACTAGTACCGGTCTCGAAAACACCCCCCTCGCCCCGTGTCAACGGGGAGAGCGGCGAAGCAAGCGAGGGGCCGGGCTGGGGTGAGGGGCAACCGGCTCGGCGCTTTTACATGGGCGAACGACCGCACTTTCTTTGCCCCCTCACCCTAACCCTCTCCCCCCAAATCGGGGGAGAGGGGATTTTTGAGATGAGTCTCCGTTCAACGCAGCGTAGGTAAATCACGCGCACGCGTCAAACGGGCAGCGTCCAGATCGTGATGGGAAACCCCGCTGCGAGGGAGTTCCATGACCCATCACCCATGACCCACGACCCATGGTAGATTCATCGACAATCGAGTGTGAGCCGGATCCGGAGCAACGAGATATGACGATGAGCGATTGGAGCAAGGTGACCCGGCCGGTTCCCGTCCCGAACGAATGGACGAAGCCCTTCTGGGAAGCGGCCAGGCAGGGCGTGCTGGCGCTTCAGCGCTGCCAGGATTGCCGGCGCTTCCAGCATCCGCCGTACGCGACGTGCGTGAACTGCATGGCCATCGACCTCAAGTTCGAGCCCGTGGCCGGCAAAGGCTCGATCTACGCCTACACCATCATGTACCACACCGGCGACAAGCGATTCGCCGCGGCGGTGCCCTATGCGAGCATCATCGTGGAGCTCGACGAGGCGCCTGGCGCGCTCATGGCCGGCAACCTGCTGGAGGCGCCGTACACGGAGGCGAAAGTGGGGCGCCGCGTGGAGGTGGTCTTCCAGCGCCTGAACGACGACTTCACGCTGCCGCAGTTCCGGCTCGCGCGCGAAGCGCCGTCTT
>CAZQJF010000638.1:0-2575 GCA_964593735.1 uncultured Streptomycetaceae bacterium
ATGTCGCCCGCGAAGGGGATGATGCCGACGAGCCCCTCGATGCCGACGTTGAACGCCATGCGGGCAAGCACGATACGCGGGGCGCCCAGCCGCGCAGCCTCGCTCACTACGTAGCTGGACAGCAGCACGCCTATGAGATCGCCGAAAAGCGGAATGAGCCCGATCAGCGCGTCCACCCCGATAGTGAACCGGGTGCCGGGAATCGGGATCGAGCTGTCCAGCAGCCACGCCAGCCGGTTCAGCCGCTCCCGCGCCTGGTCGTGGTCGAAAGGGGCCCGTTCCCCGCCGCTCCTCTTTCCTGAAGCGTCAACGGATATGGTGCGGCCGGAGGTGGTCATGAGATCTCTTGGACCGTGCTCATTGCGGTGGAATCCGCGCGGCCCTGATCACCTTTTCCCACTTGGGAATCTCGGTCGCGAGCAAGGCCGCGAATTCCTCGATGCCGCCTTTCGCGGGGTCGATGGCTTGGCTCAACAGCCGCTCCCTGAGGTCGGCGCCGGTCAGCGCTTTGGCGCTCTCCTCGCCCAGCTTCGAGAGCGCCGCGCGCGGGGTGGCCCCGGGGGCCAGCATTCCGTACCAGGAGGTGGCGTTGTAGCCAGCGATCCCGGCCTCGGCCATGGTCGGCACGTCTGGCAGAAGCGTGCTGCGAGTGGAGCCGGAGACTGCCATTGCGCGCAGCCTGCCCTGCCGTACCAGGCCTATCGCGGAGGCAGGAGAGGCAAACACGAGGTCGACCTCGCCCGTGGTCACGCCGATATTCGCCTGCGAGCTGCCCTTGTAGGGGACGTGGACCATCTCGATCTTCGCCATCGATTCCAGCAGCGCCATGGCCAGGTGCGTGAAGGCGCCGTGCCCCGCGGAACCGTAGTTCAGCAATCCGGGCTTGCCCCTGGCGAGGGCCACTATCTCCTTGACCGATTTCGCGGGCAGCGAGGGATGAGCGAACAACGCCACCTGCCCGAACCCGGCCAGCGATACCGGCACGAGGTCCTTGCGCACGTCGAACGATAGCTTCTTGAACATGGAAGGCATCGCGATGGTCACGTTCGCGACCAGCATCGTGTAGCCGTCCGGGGCGCTGCGCGCGACGGCCTCCGCGGCGAGCATGCTGCCCGCGCCGGGCCGGTTCTCGACCACGACCTGCTGTCCTATCGTCTCGGACAGCTTCTGCGCCAGGAACCGCGCCGACAGATCGACCGCGCCGCCCGCGGTGAAGCCCACCATGATGCGGATGGGTCGCGTGGGGTAGGTTTGCGCGTTGCTCGTGGCGCACAGGAGCAACGCCGCGCAGAGTCCCGCGCGCAGCGCGAGCCCCTTGCCCACCAATTTACGGCTGCGATCTTCCTTCATCTTTCCTCCTCCGCTTTTCGCATTCCGTCACCATGGTAAACCGCACCGGCGTTTCCTGCGTGCTTTTCCCTCATCCCTCATCCTTCATCCTTCCGCCTTCTCCTTCCTATCCTTCGAGCATCGCTGCGGTATAGTCGTAGTATGCAGCGGATGAGTCACGGCCGCGCGCCTGCGAGCGCGTCCAGATGATGGGGCTTCATGATCCCGACCATTGTATCGCCGCCATGGGCTGTCGTATCCTCGGAGCAAAGACCAGGAAACCCGTGATCAACGCAGCAATCGTAGGCCTCGGACGCTGGGGCAGGAACATCGTCAATGCCGTGCAGGGGAAGAGCGAGCGCCTGCGCTTCACGCGTTGCGTGGCCAGGCGGCCCGATGCTGTGAGCGAGTTTGCGCAGCAGCACGGGCTCGCGGTATCGGAAGAACTTGCCGGCGCGCTCGCGGACGAGAGCTTGCAGGCGGTCGTGCTGGCCACGCCGCATTCGGTACACGTCGAGCAGGTCATCGCGGTGGCCGCCGCGGGCAAGGCGGTTTTCTGCGAAAAGCCGTTGGCGTTGAACAGGGCCGACGCCGAGCGCGCGGTGCAGGCATGCCGGAGCGCCGGGGTGCCGCTCGGGCTGGGCCACGACAAGCGATTCTTTCCCTCGATGCGGGAGCTGAAGCGGGTGGTGGACAGCGGCGAGCTGGGGGATATCCTGCACGTCGAAGGGCATTTCAGCAATGAAAGCACCCGTGTGTTCTATGCCGGCTGGCGCGAACTGTCCACGGAATCGCCCGGTGGCGGCCTGACCGCCACGGGCATACACATCCTCGATGCGTTCGTGAACCTGGTCGGTCCCGTGCGGCGCGTCTCCGCGCAGCTCATGGAGCACCCGCCGCGGCCCGAGCCGATCGATACCGTGTCGGTAGTCCTGGAGTTCGAGAACGGCGTCAGCGGCGTGCTGTGCGGCGTGCGCACGACCCCCCAGTTCTGGCGCGTGCACGCATTCGGCACGCAGGGCTCCGCCGAAGCGCTGGAGCAGAACGAGCTCGTTCTGCGGAAGTCCGGTGCGCGGCCCCGGCACCTGAGTTACGAGCCGGTGGATGCCTTGCGCTTCGAGTTCGACGCGTTCGCGGACGCCGTGGCGGGGCGTGCGCCCTATCCGATTCCCGTCGAGCAGATGCTGGCCGACGTTGCGGCGCTGGAGGCGGCGTTCAAGTCGATCGAGACCGGGAAACCGGTGCA
>CAZQJF010000639.1:0-2573 GCA_964593735.1 uncultured Streptomycetaceae bacterium
GAAGACCCGCTGCTGCGTATTTTCGCGTCCGATCGGGTGGCGGCCATCATGCAGCGGCTGAAGATGCCCGACGGGGAGGCGATCGAGCACCCGTGGGTGACGCGTTCGATCGAGAACGCACAGCGCAAGGTCGAAGCGCGCAACTTCGACATCCGCAAGCACCTGCTCGAGTACGACGACGTCGCGAACGACCAGCGCAAGGTGATCTACGGGCAGCGCAACGAGCTGCTCGACACCGACGACATTTCGGAAACCCTCGACGCGATGCGCGCAGACGTGGTGGGCGGCTACTTCGTCCAGCACATTCCTCCGGAAAGCCTCGAAGAGCAATGGGACGTCCCCGGGTTGGAGCGCACGCTCGAATCGGAACTGCAGCTTAAGCTGCCGGTTCAGGAATGGTTGCAGCAGGAACCCGCGCTCGAGGATGAGACGCTCCGGAACCGCATTATCGAAGCGGCAAAAAAGCACTACCGGGACAAGATCGCCCAGTTCGAAGGGCCGGAGATACACCGCATCGAGCGGGCGATCATGCTGGAGAAGCTCGATACGCACTGGCGCGAGCATCTGTCCGCGCTCGACGCCCTGCGCCAGGGGATACACCTGCGGGGCTATGCCCAGAAGAATCCGACCCAGGAGTACAAGCGCGAGGCGTTCGAGCTGTTCTCGATGATGCTCGATCTGGTGAAGAGCGACGTCACCAAGTTCCTGATGATGGTCCAGTTCCGCAGTCCGGAGGACCTGGCGCAGGTGGAAGAACCGGAAGCGCCGCGCAACCTGCAATACCAGCACACGGAGTTCAGCCCCGGCATAGGAGACGATCCCGGGGAAGCGCTGGCGGAGGCGGAGGGCGAGGTTGCCGTGGCGGAGCGCCCGCAGCCCTTCGTGCGCGGCGGCCAGAAGGTCGGGCGCAACGACCCGTGCCCGTGCGGTTCAGGCAAGAAGTACAAGCAATGCCATGGCAGGCTGGTCTAACGACCACCCTGCCATAATGCCTGGCGCGCCAGGCGATATTGGTTTCCGGGTATGGGCGGTATCCCGACCGCGCCCATCGTCCCGATATAATCGGCGCTGACCAAGCGACGCTCCCGGAAACGATGGCCGTAAATCTCAAGGCGCCTGACCCCCAGAAACTGTTGCCCGTCGCCGGCGTGACTCTCGGTGTCACGGAGGCGAACATCCGCAAGCCCGGCCGCAGGGACCTGCTGGTGATCAAGCTCGAAGAGGGCGCGCGGGTGGCCGGGGTGTTCACCGCCAACCGGTTTTGCGCGGCGCCGGTGACGGTGGCGCGCGAGCATCTTTCGACGATAGCCCCGGACGCGTCGGTGCGCGCGCTGGTGGTGAATACGGGGTGCGCCAACGCCGGCACCGGCCGGGAAGGCATCGCTGCGGCGCGCCGGACCTGCGGCGACCTCGCTCGACTCCTCGATTGCTCTTCATCCCAGGTGCTGCCGTTTTCCACCGGCGTCATCATGGAGCCGCTGCCGGTGGAAAGGATCGTCGCCGGCTTCCCCGCCTGTCTGTCGGATCTCAAAGCGGACAACTGGCTCGCCGCGGCGCAGGCCATTATGACTACCGATACCCTGCCGAAAGCGGCCTCGCGCCGGATCAAGGTGGGTGGCGCCGACGTTACGGTTACCGGCATCGCCAAGGGCGCGGGCATGATACGCCCCAACATGGCCACCATGCTGGGCTTCGTTGCCTGCGATGCGCGCGTGTCGCTGCCCGTAGCGAAAGCCGCGGTAGCGCACGCCGCACAGCGCTCCTTCAATTGCATCACGGTGGACGGCGACACCTCGACCAACGATTCCTTCATGCTGATCGCAACGGGAAAGGCGGACATGCCCGGGATCGGCGACGCCAGGGGCGCCGACTACACGGCGCTGGTGGACGGCGTTTCGGCCGTCGCCGCCGAGCTCGCGCAGGCCATCGTGCGCGACGGTGAGGGGGCCACCAAGTTCATCACGATCCGGGTCGAGGGCGGGCGCAATGACGAGGAATGCAGCAAGGTGGCGTACGCGATTGCGCATTCTCCTCTGGTGAAAACCGCATTTTTCGCCTCCGATCCCAACCTCGGCCGTATTCTGTGCGCGGTGGGCAATGCGGGCATCGCCGATCTCGCGGTGGAACAGGTCGATCTCCACCTCGACGACGTGCTGGTGGTGAAGAACGGCGGGCGCTCGCCGGACTATCGCGAAGCCGATGGCCAGCGGGTGATGAAGCAGGCCGAGATCACGGTGCGCGTCGTGCTGAACCGCGGCGCGGCGGCGGCGACGGTGTGGACTTGCGACTTCTCGCACGACTACGTCACCATTAACGCGGAGTACCGAACCTGAAAAGCTGAAGCACGAAGGACACGAAGGACACGACGGTTCAAGATGAAAATGGATTCATTGCAGTTTCCGCTTTGTGCCCTTCATGTCCTTAGAGTGAATAACAAAATGAGTTTGTAGTCTGCAGCTTCTTTCCCTCACCCTCAATCCCTCTCCCGGAGGGAGAGGGAAGACAAGCCCTTCTCCCCCCGGGAGAAGGGTTGGGATGAGGGAAGAGACGCCATTTTGTTGGGCGCTCTTAGT
>CAZQJF010000640.1:0-2561 GCA_964593735.1 uncultured Streptomycetaceae bacterium
GGCAGCGGCGGCCGCTCCGGCGCGGCCGGCGAATAGCGCCGTTGCGGCCGCAAACGCAACTGAGTCAAAAAAAAACGGCGGTAACCTTTCCTGGACCGGCCTGGTCGAGCGTCTGCCGTTGACGGGCATGGCGCGCATGCTGGCGCAGCACTGCGAGCTCGTGGCGCGCGATGCATCGCGTATCGAGTTGAGGATCGCGCAGGCCCACCAGCACCTTCTGGAAAAGCCGTACCAGGACCGCTTCAAGGCCGCGCTGGAGGAGCATTTCGGCCATCCGCTGCGGGTTTCAATCATCGTCGCCGACGCGGCTGGCAGCTCCCCGGCGGCAATTGCGGATCGCGAGAAGCAGCACAAGCAGGCGGAAGCGATCGCCGCCATAGAGCAGGACCCGTTCGTGCGGGAGCTGGTGGAGAACTTCGACGCGCGGGTGGTCGAATCGTCGATCAAGCCGGTGGAATAAAGGCGGTGACCAGTGACCGGCGAAGAGCCAAAACTAGACTAAGGAGCGAAACATGAAAGGCGGTCTTGGCGGCCTGATGAAACAGGCCCAGATGATGCAGGAAAACATGAAAAAGCTGCAGGAGCAGCTCGGTGCGATGGAGGTCGAAGGGCAGGCGGGCGGCGGCAAGGTGAAAGTGGTGATGACCTGCAAGCACGAAGTCAAACGGATAACGATAGATCCCGTCCTGCTCGCCGACGACAAGGAAATGCTCGAAGACCTGGTTACCCTTGCGATGAACGACGCGGTGGGCCGTGTCGAGGCTGCGGTGCAGGAGAAGATGGCGGGGGTGACGGCCGGGCTGCCGCTGCCGCCGGGCTTAAAACTGCCGTTCTAGGTTCAATGTTCAATGTTCAATGTTCAAGGAGTTGATCTTGCGCGGTTACCGTTGAACTTTGAATCTGGAACCTTGAACATCTTGTCCGGAACCCGGAACTTGGAACATTGAACAGCAGCGTAAAGCGTAATGAAGACGCCGTCGAGTCTTGAAGAGCTCATAGTCGCTTTGCGCTGCCTGCCGGGAGTGGGGCCGAAATCGGCGCAGCGCATGGCCTACTATCTCTTGCAGCGCGACCGGGAGGGCGCGGGCCGCCTTGCCGCTGCGCTGGGACACTCGCTCACGAGCATACGTCACTGCGAGAAATGCAACAGTTTTGCCGAGGAAGCGGTTTGCGGGCTCTGCAGTTCGTCCCGCCGCGACGCGTCCCTCCTGTGCGTGGTGGAATCCCCCGGCGACTTGTTGATGATGGAGCAGGCGCAGTGTTATCAAGGCCTGTACTTCGTGCTGATGGGCGCGCTTTCGCCCCTGGACGGGGTCGGGCCCAGGGACATCCATCTCGACCGGCTGGTGAAGCGCGCCGCCGATGGCACGGTGCGCGAAGCAATCCTCGCCACCAACTTCACCGTCGAAGGGGAAGCGACGGCGCACTACGTGGGTGAACTGCTTCGCCAGCGGGGGCTGAAAGTCACGCGGATCGCGCGCGGACTGCCCGTCGGCGGGGAGTTGGAGCACGTGGATAGTGGAACGCTGGCGCAGGCCGTGACGGAACGGCGGGAGGCGTGAACCGTCCAATGCGGAGACCTGAACGAGGGGCGCGGAACCGGACGAAACCGCGGCCACCGCCGGATGCGGCAACGCAGAAACTTCAAAAGATACTGGCGCAGGCCGGTGTGGGCTCGCGCCGGCAGATGGAAGAGTGGATACGTGAAGGCCGGGTGACCGTGAACGGCGTGGTCGCGCAACTCGGCTCACGCGTAGGACGCAACGACGACATACAGGTTGACGGCCGCGCGGTGACCGCGGAGGCCGCATCACGCCCGCGAGTGCTCATCTATCACAAGCCGGAGGGCGAAATCGTCAGCAGGGACGATCCGGAGGGCCGTGCCACCGTATTCGACAGGTTGCCGCCGCTGCGGGGAGCCAAGTGGCTGGCGGTGGGGCGTCTCGACTTCAACACGGGCGGGCTGCTGGTGTTGACGACGTCGGGCGAGCTGGCCAACCGGTTGATGCATCCTCGCTACGAATTCCAGCGCGAATACGCGGTACGCGTCCGGGGGAGGATCTCGGAGG
The DNA here is from genome assembly GCA_964593735.1 of uncultured Streptomycetaceae bacterium. Lineage (GTDB taxonomy): Bacteria > Pseudomonadota > Gammaproteobacteria > Burkholderiales > SG8-41 > SG8-41. The sequence goes on from CAZQJF010000640.1 coordinate 2,070, forward strand.
AGCAAATGGCGAAACTGAGCGGCGGAATTCCGTTGAGCGACGGCCTTGCCCGCTGCGAGATGATCGAAGACCAGGGCGGTGAGGGCGCCAACCGCTGGTACCGCATCGTGCTGGGCGAGGGCCGCAACCGGATCGTGCGGCGCATGTTTGATACGCTGGGTATCACGGTGAGCCGTCTGATGAGGACCCGCTTCGGGCCCATAGTCCTGTCTCCTCGCGTGACGCGCGGCCGCTACGCGGAACTGCCGCCCGACGAGGTGCGTCAGCTCCTCGCTTTGGTCGGGGTCGCGCCGGGCGAAGAGCCATCCACCCGCCACCGCGCCCGGACGCCAGGACGGCCGCAGGGAACCCGCTTCAAGCGCCGCAACAAGCGCTGAATAGCGGCGGTTGCAGCGGGCGGCGAAGAGCGCTGACAAAATGAACTCAAAAGCCGTCATTCCCGCGCAGGCGGGAACCCAGGCGATTTAGTTCGTTACTGGATCCCCGCCTTCG
>CAZQJF010000641.1:0-2558 GCA_964593735.1 uncultured Streptomycetaceae bacterium
ATCGTCCCTGAAATTCCTGCGGGTACTCTGCCTGATCGGAGCCGGCGTGCTGCACGGCACGCCCGCGCACGGCCAGATGTGCTCGGAATACATGAAATGTGCGTCCGGCTACCGGTGCACCAGGATGGCTCCCGGGGCAATAACCGGCCTGTGCACCAAAATCTCGACGGCGGTGCCGGAAGCGAAGGAGAAGGAGATGCCGGTTTCCTGCCACACGCTGAACTCTCCGGAGCTTTGCATGAAACTGGATCACTGCAACTGGCCGTACAGAACGAACGCCTGCGTGACCAGGTGCGAAACGAGAAAAGATCGTGAAGAGTGCGAAAAGCCGGGGCTATGCTTTTGGATTGCCCGGACCGGGGGCTGCATATCCATCGAGCAGTTCAAGAAGTAGATTTCGTCACCACTTCATTTTTGGATTTCGTCACCACTTCACTTTTGTCCTTCCCATCGGGCACCCGGGCGCCGACTACCATTTCGGTGAGCCAGTTCATGAGCACCGCCGTGTAGGCGCGGCGGCACTCCTCCTCCGACAAGCCGTGGTCGGCGCCCTTGATCATGCGGGCGGTCAGCGAGTGCGCCTGCGAGAACGCGGCGACGTAGTTCGCGATCACCGCGTGCGGCACCCGGTCGTCGTGCTCGGATTCGACGATCAGCACATCCCCCTTGAATTCCGCGCACGCGCGCAGCGCGCGGTTGTCTTCGGCGCGTACCTCGTTCTGCCGGTACGCGGCCAGGTCCGGGTCGGCATTGAGCTTTCGCTTGGCCAGATCCCAGCCGGCGTCCTTGTAGATCGCCGGCGCGCGCAGCGCGAGCCAGCGCACCGGGCGCATCGACGTCAGTATCGTGGCCAGGTATCCGCCATAACTGCTGCCCACCACGGCGATCGCCGATGGGTCTGCGCCGCCCCGCTTCACGAGAAAATCGTACGCCGCCAGCAGGTCCCGCAGGTTCTCCTCGCGCGTTACCGTTTCGCGCTGCATTTCGTAGGCAGCATGGCCGCGCAGGTCGAAAGTCAGGCAGAGGCAGCCGAGTCCCGCCGCCGCGCCGGCGCGCGTGAGATCCTGCTCCTGGCTGCCGCCCCAGCCGTGCGCGAAGAGCACGCCGGGCATGACCGCCGCCGGGGCGAGCAGCGTGCAGGCGATACTGTCCTTGTCGACCGCTATCTTTAGCGCTTCAGTCCGGGTTTCCATATGGCTCGACCACTGCGTATTTGGTGAGGGGACCCACGCGTTCGTCGTTGCCCTCGAAGTAAACGATGGCGTGCGGCGGCGGAGTGCACGCGCCGTGGACTTCCACGGTCGACGCGCGCACGGCGCGCAGCTCCGGATCGGCGCGGAACGCCTCCAGCGCGACGACCTCCGCTGCGCTCGCGCCGCCTATGCGCCAGGATTGCTCGAGCACGCCCGAGCGCCACTTTCCGCCAGGATCGCGTCCCCGGGCTATGTCATAGTTCCGCCGTGACGCGAGAAACCCCGGATACTCCTCCCCGACCGCCGCGTCGTACTGGATCGCCTGCTGCACCGCGAACCCGCACTCCTGCGTGAGATCCAGGCCCAGCAGCGCATCGAAATCGCCGCGCACGACCAGCAGATTCGAGCCGCCGTACACGGGCTTGCCGTCATTGGCCTTGGTCATGCACTGCGTTCCGCAATAGGTCGCGCGCAGGTCCGAGAGCCGGGCTTGTCCCACGCTGTAGGTCGTGACCTCTTCGAGGTTCTGCTCGATGACGATGCCATAACGAGCCAGCTCCTTGGGCTCCATTTCGCCCAGTGCCGCCTCGAGCTCGGTGGTCCGGGTGACCAGGATCTGGCCGCGCCCTCCGACGCCGCGGGACTGCTTGACCCGCGCCGGGCCGGCTTTGAGCAGGCGCTCGCCCGCCCGGCGGGCATCCTCGATCGTGAATGCGGCGTAGCCGAGAAGAACCGCATCCTGCACCCGGCGTCCGAAGTTGTGCGACCAGCCCTCGGGAGCGTGCGCCTGCGGGTCCGCTAGCGGATGCGTGAGCGTCTTCATCGCGACAAACGGATAGGGAACCACGCCGCCGAACAGGTCGTCTTCGGAGCGGATCGAAAGCTCGTGCGCGGTCTCGACGCTGATGAGCGTGTCCGCCGGCACGAAATAGAGGTGGCCGGCGTAGCTGGCAGCGGCGTCGTACTCCCCCGCGTCGTCGTAATCCTTCAGCGCGGCGAGCCGGCCGGCAACCCATCCGCGGCTTACGCTCTCGTGGCTGCCCGGACGGTTCGTGGTCGTGTTGGCGTACTGCACGACGGAACCGCGGGACGTGCGGGCGTTGCTCATTCAATTCATCCTACCAGCCTGTCGGACTTCCTGCGGGCGGTTTTGCGTAAGGAGTGTGTCGGAACCAGGTCCGGCACACTCCCGGGAATACCCCTTCCAAAGACCCCGATTCCCGCGGATGGTTTCCCGGGAGCGGTATCATTCCCCATTTTGTGGAAAAGGAGCCATAGCATGCCCAGCCAGCTGCATGGGGAACGGCGTCATCCGCGAGCAGATCTCGGAGATTCTCCTGCACGCGAACGTCTATTGCGGCGCAC
>CAZQJF010000642.1:0-2512 GCA_964593735.1 uncultured Streptomycetaceae bacterium
CTTCTCCGGCGCTATCTCGCCGCCCGGCACCCGCGGCACGATCGAATACGTGCCGTTCTTCTGCAGGTTGGCGAGGAAATGGTCGTTCGTGTCCTGCAGCGGCGCGTGCCGGGGCTTGAGGATGTACTCGTTCCAGCAGGCCGCCAGGATCGAGGCCACGGCCGGTTTGCACACATCGCAGCCGCGACCCTGGCCGTGCTTTTCCATGACGGCATCGAACGTCTTCAGGCCGCCGACCCGGGTGAGATGGAACAACTCCTGGCGCGAGTAATTGAAGTGCTCGCACAGGTGGTTCTTCACGTCGACGCCGCGTTTCTTGAGCTCGCAGTCGAGGATCTGCTTCACCAGCGGTCCGCAGCCGCCGCAGGTGGTGCTCGCCCTGGTCTCCTTTTTCAGCGCGCCGAGGCTCGTGCAGCCCGCCCCAATGGCCTCGCAGATAGCGCCCTTGGCCACGCTGTTGCAGGAGCAGATCAGGGCCGTGGCCGGCAGCAGGTCGACGCCAAAGGCCCTGGTTGCACCGCCTTCGCGCGCGGGCAGGATGAGCTCCTCGGGGTGCCCGGGCAGGGGCAGCGCATTCAACGTCATCTGCAGGAAGGTGCCGTAGTCCGCGGCATCACCGACCAGTACCGCGCCCAGCAGGCGTTTGCGGTCGCCCGAGACCACCAGCTTCTTGTAGACGCCCGCCGCCTCGTCGGTGTAGACGTAGTTGAGGGCATCCGGCGCCGCGCCATGGGCGTCCCCGATCGAAGCCACGTCCACGCCCAGCAGTTTCAGCTTCGTGCTCATGTCCGCGCCGGGAAACCGCGCGTCGTGCTCGCCGGAGAGGTGCCGGGCCGCGACCTCGGCCATCTGGTAGCCCGGCGCGACGAGCCCGTAGGTGCGCCCGCTCCACAGCGCGCACTCGCCCAGGGCGTAGATGTCCGGATCGCTGGTCTGGCAATGATCGTTGACCACGATCCCGCCGCGTTCGCCGATCGCAAGCCCGGCCGCCCGCGCGAGCTGATCGCGCGGACGTATGCCCGCGGAGAACACGATCAAGTCCGTCTCGAGAGCGGTGCCGTCGGCGAACAATAGTTTGTGGCGGCACACGCTGCCGTCCACGATTTCCTTCGTCTGCCGGGAGGCGTGGACCGAGACGCCCAGCGCCTCGATCTTCCGGCGCAGCAGCCGCCCGCCCGAATCGTCGAGCTGCACCGCCATCAAACGCGGCGCGAACTCGACCACGTGCGTTTCCAGGCCGAGATCGTGCAGGGCCTTGGCTGCTTCGAGGCCCAGCAGCCCGCCGCCGATCACGGTGCCGACCCGCGCGCCGCCCGCCGCGGTTCTGATGGCCTCGAGGTCTTCGATCGCGCGGTAGACGAAGCAGTCCGGCCATTCCGTCCCGGGAACCTTCGGCACGAAGGGATAGGAGCCGGTGGCCAGCACCAGCCTGTCGTAGGGCACCTCATGACCGCGCGCGGAGCGCACGATCCTGCGCGCGCGATCGATGGCGAGGGCCTTGTCGCCGAGCCGCAGCGCGATGCCGTGCCGCTCGAAGAACCCCTCGGGAACGAGGTTGAGATCGGCAGCCGATTTACCGGAAAAGAAGCTGGTGAGCTGCACCCGGTCGTATGCGGGCCGCGGCTCCGCGCAAAAAACGGTAACCTGCGCCGGCGCTTCCGGCGCCTGAGCGTTCAGCCCGCCGACCAGCTGCTCCAGAAAGCGCTGGCCGACCATGCCGTTGCCGATCACCACCAGTCGTTCACCGCTCATGATCGTCCCTTCACGCGGAGCGCAGCACGGAAACGCTCCCGGCAGCGCGGGCCATCCGCACGACCTCACCAACTACCAGGAGCACCGGGCTGGCGAGCCCCGCCGCGGCGACCGCCCGAGGCAACGCGCCCAGGGTGGTGAGTACTTCGCGTTGCGCGGGCAGGGTGCCGTTTTCGATGGCGCACGCCGGCGTAGCGCCGGGAAATCCGCCCGCGAGCATGCCGGCCGCCAGCGCCGGCAGCCGGCTCATGCCCATGTAGATCACGAGCGTCGTGCCGGTGGCCCGCAGCGCGCGCCAGTCGGGTTCCGAGCCGTCGCGCGCGTGGCCGGTGATGAAGGTCACCCCGCGCGCGATGTCGCGGTGCGTGACCGGAATGCCGAGCGCGGCGGGCACGGCAATGCCCGAGGTGACCCCGCTCACGACCTCCACCGCCACGCCCGCGGCGCGCAGCGCATCCAGCTCCTCGCCGCCGCGGCCGAACACGAACGGATCGCCGCCCTTCAAGCGCGCAACGACGCTGCCGCGCTGCGCCAGGCGCACCATCAGCCGTTCGATGAACGCCTGTGGCGTGGACTTGCATCCGCCGCGTTTGCCGACTTCGATCACGCGCGCCCCCGTGCGCAAGTGGCGCAGAACGGCGCGGTTTACGAGGTCGTCCATCAGCACGACTTCGGCTTCGCCGAGCGCTCGCGCGGCCTTTAGCGTGAGCAGCTCGGGGTCGCCCGGTCCGGCGCCGAGCAGCCAGACCTTGCCCCGTTT
>CAZQJF010000643.1:0-2505 GCA_964593735.1 uncultured Streptomycetaceae bacterium
GATATTCGCCGCGAACAAGATACTGGGCGCGCTGGAAGCGCCGATCCCGATCGGCGACCGGTCTTTTTCCCCGGACGCGGTGATCGGCATCGCGATGTACCCGGACCACGGGCAGGACCAGCAGACGCTGGTGCGCAACGGCAAGCTCGCCGCGACCGTCGCGCGCGCCGATGCGGAGCGGGTCGCCGTGTACGACCCGGCGCACGGGGAGGGCGAAGAGCGCAAGATGCGTTACGAAGGACGCCTGCGCCGCGCGCTGGAAGAGAGCACGTTCGGAATCGTCTTCGAGCCGCAGCTCGACCTGCGCTCCGGCCGGATCACCGGGCTCGAGTGCGTGCTGCGCTGGAAGGACGAAGAGCTGGGCGAGGTGTCGGAGGCGCGCGCCGTGGAGGCGGCGGAGACTTCCGGCCTGATCCGGGAGGTCACGTGGTGGGTATTCAACAATGCGTTGCGCCAGTGCGCCGAGTTCGCGCGCGGCGGGGTCCAGCTTCGCGCCGGCCTGAAGGTGACCGCCAGCGGTCTCTCGCAACCCGATTTCACGGAGTTCGTGGACCGCGCGCTGCGGACCTGGGGCATACCACCCGAGCGGGTGGTGCTCGAGATCCACGAGACCGCTTTCGCCGGTGAGATCGGGCCGGTGAAGGAGACGCTCACGCGCCTCAAGGCGCTCGGACTGCGGCTGGGGGTCGACGGCTTCGGCACCGGCTCGTCTTCCCTGATCAACCTTGCGCAACTGCCGCTCGACGAGATCAAGCTCGATGCGACGTTCGTGAGTGACATGACGCAGGCGACGTTTCACGCGAAGATCGTTCGCTCGCTGGTTCAGCTCGCGCAGAACCTGGGGCTGCAGGTGACGGCCGAAGGCGTACGGGACGCGGAAACCGCCCAGGCGCTGTCGGCGCTCGGCTGCGAGCGCATCCAGGGTGTATACGTGGGCCCCCCGTTGTCAGCGCAGGAGGTTCTCGCGATGCCGCAGAGCGCGTGACGAACCACGCCGCAGTCGCACACGCGTCCGGATTGCATGGCTGACGGCGCGATGTGCAGGATGTCACGGACGCGGCGGTGCCGTGCTTGCGCTAGGCAGCCTGCCGGACTTAACATTCACCGCAACATCCGCCATTTTCTGACGCGTAAGGCATCGCTCGCTCAATGACTGAGGGCTCCAAGCAGGGATCACCCGATTTTTCCCGGCCGATGGCGGTGCTCCAGGCGTGCCACGAGCGCATCCGCGCTGAATGCGAGAAGCTGCGCCAGCTCGTCGAGCACGTGCAGGCGCACGGTTGCGACGATGAGGCGCGCCAGACGGCCGCAGCCGTCGTGCGCTACTTCGATGGCGGCGCCCGCGTGCACCACGAAGACGAGGAAGAGGATCTGCTGCCGCGCATGATGAGCGCGGCGACCATGAGCCGCGGCTCATCCCTTACGCGCATGATCGCCGACATCGCCACGGAACACCGCGAGATGGACCGCTCGTGGACCGAGTTGCGCGCATCGGTGCAGGAGGTGATGGTCAACCAGGCTACCCTGGACCCGCTGCAGGTGGACCGTTTCGTCAAGCTCTACCGATCGCACCTCATGATGGAGGAATCGAACGTCTTCCCGCTGGCCCAGATGCTCCTCTCGCGCCAGGACCTCGCGGACATCGGCGCCAACATGGCGCTGCGGCGGGAGAATTCGCCGGCGTGACATCGGCGCAGCATCGGCTGCATGAGCGCGTTTAAAGCCCTGCAGTTCAACATGCAGTTCGGGCAGGGTTGGGACGACGCCCGGCCTGACCATGCGCCCCACAACCTCGACCTCACGATCGCCGAAATCCGCAGCCACGACGCCGACGTCGTACTGCTGCAGGAGGTGGAACAGGGGTGGCTCGGAGGCGCGCAGGTCGATCCGCCGCCCAACTACACCCGGCTGCGCGCGGCGCTCCGGGATTACGACGGCGTTTTCGCGTACCCGAAGGCCGATCCGCGCGAACTGCCCTTCGGCATCGGGCTCGCCATCCTTTCGAAGACGCCGTTGCGCGAATTTCTGCGTGTCGAGGTGCCCTCGCCCCCCGTCGAGTTCGAATTCGAGGGCGAGAAGCGCACGCCGGCAGATCGCCTGCTCATAGGCGCGAGCACCACGATCGCCGGCCGCGGACTGAGGCTGCTCAACACGCATCTATTGGCGTTTTTCATGCTCAACGCGAGCAGCGAGGAACACCCGGAGCAGCGGCAGCTCGTCCTGGACCAGATGCAGGCGTCGGACGGGCCCACACTGGTGGCGGGTGATTTCAACGTGAGCAAGCACCAGTCGCTGGTGCAACAGTTCGGCCGCGCCGGGTTCAAGACGGTGCAGGCGAAGAAGAAGACCTGGCGCCGGCGCCCGCTGGTGCTCGATCACATTTTCTACAGCAGGCACCTGCGGCCGGCGCGTCACGCCGTGAAGCCCACGCTCGCCTCGGACCATCACGTGCTGGTGGCGGAATTCGACTTCAAATGAATGTTGGCGCTTTGCGCCAACATTCAT
>CAZQJF010000644.1:0-2496 GCA_964593735.1 uncultured Streptomycetaceae bacterium
CTGAATTTCCTGCTCTCATGAAAAAACCGCTCGAAGTCCTCGCGCTCTATCCGCCGCACGACTATACCCTGCGCGGCGCGTTCGAGAGTCGCGCGCAGCGCGATTTCGCCCGTCCATTCATGATGTACGACGGGCGGACCTGGAGCTGGGAGGAGTTTGGCGCGGCCGCCACGAAGACCGCGCGCGTGTTTGCCGCGCGCGCCGTGCGCAAAGGCGACCGTGTCGCGGTGATGGCGCGGAACCACGAGGGGCACGTGCTGGCGTTGTTTGCGCTGGCGCGCCTCGGCGCCATCATGGTGCCGGTCAATCCCGAGTTCGGTGTGCAGGAAGCGCGTTACGTGCTGCACCACGCGGAAGTATGCGGGGTCATTGCCAGCGGCGATACGCTGGCCACCGCTCGCGCGGCGTGCGAGGGCATGGCTGTCGCGCCATGGTTCGTGCTGCTCGACGCACAACGCGATGATGCGCCATTGCTGCAGGACCTCCTGCAACGCGCGCCGGATGCCGCGTTGCCGGATGGCCTCACGGGCGATGAGACCTGCCTGATCATCTATACCTCGGGCACAACCGGCTTCCCGAAGGGGGCGATGCACAGCCAGAGGAGCTTCGTCACCTGCGGCGAAGCGTTCATACAGAGGATGCACCTGCAGCCGGACGAGCGCATCATGATCGTGCTGCCGCTGTTTCACGTGAACGCGCTGTTCTATTCGGTCGCGGGGACCCTGGCGGCGGGTTGCTCGATGGCAGTCGTTCCACGGTTTTCGGCGTCGACGTTCTGGGACACCGCGGTCGAGACCGGGGTCACCGAAGTCAACGTCATCGACGCGATCGGCACGATCCTGAAGAATCGCCCGCGCAGCGAGTACCGGCCCGCGCACCGCATCCGCAAGGTCTACGGCGCGCGGGAGTCCTACATCGACACCCTGCGCGACGAGTTCGGGATCCCGCATTGCATCGGCGGCTTCGGCATGACGGAGATACCGGGCGTCACCTCCGTGCCGGTGGAAGGACCCGGGAAGCCGGGCAGCATGGGACCACTCGCGCGTCACCCCGATCCGGACCGTCCGTGGGCGGAGTGCCGCGTGGTGGACGACGAGGGGCGGGACGTCGGCGTGGACGAGGTGGGCGAGCTCGTCGTGCAGACGCCGATCATCATGCAGGGCTATTTCCGCGATCCGGACCAGACGAAGGCCGCGTTCCGCGATCGCTGGTTCCTGACCGGCGACCTGGTGCGGCGCGACGCGGACGGATGGTTTTACTTCATCTCGCGCAAGAAGGACATCATCCGGCGCCGTGGCGAAAACATCTCGGCGGCCGAGCTCGAACGCGTCATCGACGGCCATCCCGCGGTGCACGAGGCGGCGGCCATCGCCGTGCCGAGCGAGCTGGGCGAAGACGAGATCCTCGTCGCAGTGACGCTGAAACCCGGGCAAGCCTGCTCGGCGGAGGACATAGCCGCCTGGTGCCGGCAGCATCTGGCGCCGCAGAAGGTCCCGCGATTCGTGGTGTTCGCGGACGAGCTGCCGCACACACCTACCCACAAGGTGCAAAAGGCGGTGCTGCGCTCCGATCCGACGCTGAAAGCGAGGGCGGTGGATCTGGCGGAAGCGGTAAGGAAGTGAACTGGTGAAGTGGTGGCAGCGAGGAACGGATCGGTCCGTCGCCCGTCATCAGCCGTCAGTCGCCATGGTCACCGCTTCAGTCTGCCTTGATTCCCGCCTGGCGGATGACCGCCTCCCAGCGCGGGTACTCCGCGCGCATCTCCCGCGCAAAATCCGCGGGCGCGCTGGCAACCACCTGCGAGCCCTCATTGCTCATGCGCTGCGCCTGCTCCTTCTCAAGCAGCACGGCGGCGATTTCACGGTGCAGGCGGGCGACCCGCTCAACCGGCGTGCCGGACGGCGCGAACACGCCGAACCATTGCGTGACCTCGAACCCCTTGAGCCCGGATTCGTCGAGTGTCGCTACACCCGGCAGCAACGCGACCCGCCGGGCGCTCGTTACCGCGAGCGCGCGCAGCCTGCCGCTCTTGATGTGCGGTAGCGTCGACACGGCGCTGGCAAAAGTGACCTGCACGCGTCCGGCCAGCATGTCGATAAGACCGGGCGCTATCCCCTTGTACGGAATGTGCGTCATCGCCACCCCGGTCCGAGACTTGAACAATTCGCCGGTGAGGTGGATCAGGCTGCCGTTGCCCGACGACGCGTAGTTGACTTTGTCGGGATTGGCCTTCGCCCAGGCGACGAACTCGGTGACAGTGGCAGCCGGGACGCCGGACCCCGCGACCATCACGTAGGGGTGCTTGACGATCTGCGTGACCGGGGAGAAGTCCGCGACCGGATCGTAGGGCGCGCGATAGAGCAGGGCGCGGATCAGAAACGCCGAGCTCCCCATCATCACGGTGTAGCCGTCAGGCGCCGCGCGCGCGGTAAGCTCCGCACCCACGCCGCCGCCGCCGCCCGGGCGGTTGTCGACCACTACCTGCTGCCCGATGCG
>CAZQJF010000645.1:0-2492 GCA_964593735.1 uncultured Streptomycetaceae bacterium
GAATGGGCGATCGCGACCCGCGTGCAGGGCGACCGGGACGTCATCGTCATACCCGGCGCGCGCGCCAAGCCGCTCGACCCAAGCCTCGCCGTCACCCCGCCCGGCGTGGTGCCCACCGGCGCCAAGGTGGGCATAGACGCCACCATAGGCGAAGGCATACCGCGCGAGCGCTTCGAGCGTATCGCCTACGCCTACGCCGACCGCGCGAAGATCGGTGACTACGTCAAGGGCAAGCCCGATGCCCAGCCGGAAACGGCCGGGCATAATGACGCGCTGGTCGCGCGTCTCGCCGACAGGATCATCAAGCTCATCGAAACGGAACCGAAGTATTACCAGGAAATTGCGCAGCATCTCGGGGAATTCGAGTTTCCAGCCATCGCGCGCGCGCTGGGGAAGCTCCACGCCGATGAAAAGCTGTGGCAGGACCCGCGCGGGCGCATGTGCGTGCGCGGATCGGCCTTTGCCGCAAAACCTCCGATTTGACTTCGAGAACCATGCCCAAAAATCACCTCCTGCACCTGCACCTCGAAAATTTCCGCGAGCGCTCCAGCCTGTTCCACCTGACCGAAGATCACTGGCGATCCGCCGCTAAGCGGCACCGGGCGCTCGCGAAGCGGCTGCGGGTGACGATAGGCTGGGACGGCGACATCCTGGCCGATGCGCTCCGGACCACCCACTTGATGATCAACTCGACCCCGCCCAGGGACGCTTTGCGCCGGCGCGCGCCGTTGCTGAAGTGGATACAGACCACCGGCGCGGGCATCGACGGACTGCTGCCGCTCGACTGGCTGCCCGCCGATATTGCGCTCACCAACAACAGCGGAGCGCACAGCGCCAAGGCCGGGGATTCGTGCGCCATGGCCCTAACGCTCCTCAATGCCCGGCTGCCGCAGATGATGGCCAGCCAGCGCAATCATGCTTGGGAACCGGTGAATACCACTCCGGTTGCCGGCAAGACCGTCGTCGTCATCGGCTTTGGCGATCTCGGCCGCAGTGCAGGCCGCGCGGCAAAGAAACTCGGCGCGAAGGTGATCGCCGTAACGCGCAGCGGCAAGGCCACGGGCCCGGCCGACTCGGCCGTTCCCACGAGCAGGATCGAACGCGTGCTGCCCAAAGCCGACTTCGTTGTCATCGCGGCGCCGCTCACGTCGGCGACGCGCGGACTGTTCGACCGGCGCCGCCTCGACCTGCTCAAGCCCGAAGCCGCCCTCGTCAATATCGGCCGCTCGCCCATCGTGGACTACGACGCGCTGCGCGACAAACTCGCAAAAGGCGAGCTCGCCGGCGCGGTGCTGGACGTGTTCGAGCCGGAGCCGCTGCCGGCGGACTCCCCGCTCTGGGACACCCCAAACCTCGTCGTTATCCCCCATGTGACTTGCGACGATCCGCGCTATGTCGACCAGCTGCTCGATACCTGGTTCGGGAATTTCGAGCGCTTCCTCGGCGGCAGGCCCTTGCGCAACCTCGTCGACCGTCGACTCGGTTACTGAAGGAGTGGCTCGTGGCTCGTGGCTGGTGGCTCGTTTTCGAATCAGATTCCTCGGCAAGCAGGTTCTCGCCTTCACCATGCACGAGCAACGAGCCACCCCTATGCCTACCTTCCACCTGATTCCCGGCGCTCCCGACCCCGTGGCGCCATGACCACACCCACCCTTACGCCAATTGAAGCCCGAGTGCTGGGCGTGCTCGCAGAAAAGCAGCGCACGGTGCCCGACACCTATCCCATGACACTGAACGCCCTGGTCTCCGGCTGCAACCAGAAGACCAGCCGCGACCCGGTGATGGAAGTGAGCGATGCGCAGGCGCAAGAAGTCCTGGACAGCCTCCGGGGGAAGAACCTCGTGATCGAAACGAGCGGTGGGCGGGTGCTTCGCTACACCCATAACATCGAGCGTGTGTTGCAGATACCGACTCAATCGACGGCGCTGCTGGCGGTCCTGATGCTGCGCGGACCGCAGACGGCAGGCGAGCTGCGCATCAACTGCGACCGGCTGCACAAGTTCACCGACATCTCCGCGGTCGAGGGTTTCCTGCGGGAGCTTGCGGAGCGGCCGGCAGGCGCGCTGGTGATGGAACTGGCACGCCAGCCCGGCTCCCGGGAAAACCGCTGGGCGCACCTGCTGTCCGGAGCGCCCGCGCCGGAGCAACCAGCGGCTTCCTCGCCGGCGCCGCTCCGCAGCACCGAGAGCGGCGAACTGGCGGCCCTGCGCTCGAGGGTGGAAGCGCTGGAAGCGGGCATGGCCGAGTTGAAAGAGGTATTGGCCGTCCTGCGCGAGAAGCGGGACTGACCGACTTCAAGAACGAAGGCTAGGACTTAGCCACAGATACACACAGATAAACACGGATGAATTCGAACCTCAGGATCATTTCAGCCACGGAAACACACGGAAGCACACGGACAGCAAGACGCGAAGCAACCAATCGACGAAGCAAAAATATTTCAGGCTTTCCGTTCTGTCCGTGTTTTCCGTGTGATTCCGTGGCCAATCCTG
>CAZQJF010000646.1:0-2490 GCA_964593735.1 uncultured Streptomycetaceae bacterium
ACCCTTTGCATTCCCCGCAGCGGGCAACCATGCATGGAGACGGTAACGTGGACATCCCCCGATTGAACGGAATCATCAAGGTGCTCGAGCAGGGCCAGAACGTCTTCGTCAGCTTCACCCCGCCGGATCCCGCCAGTGCGCAGCTCGTCGCGGCCGATCGATACGACGGCGTCGTGTTCGAGATGGAGCACCAGCCCTACGACGCGAGGACTCTGCGCGACTGCCTGCAATATATGCTGAATCGCCGGCAGATCGTGGACTCGGCAAGCCTGGCGCCCGCCGTGACGCCGATGGTGCGTATCCCTCCCAACGGCATGGAAATGAACCAGTGGGTCGCCAAACAGGTGCTGGACCAGGGCGTATACGGCATCGTCTGGCCGCACGTCAGCACCGTCGACGAGGCGCGCAGCGCGGTGTCGGCGTGCCGGTATGCACGTCCCGCTACCGCGCCGCGCTACGAACCGAGGGGCCAGCGCGGCGACGCGCCCGCCGCCGCCGCCCGCTACTGGGGCCTGACGCAGCAGGAATACTACGACCGCGCCGACGTATGGCCACTGGACCCCAAGGGGGAGATCCTCGTCGCGATCATGTGCGAGGACCTGGAGGGCATCAAGAACCTGCCGAAGATGCTCAAGGAAGTGCCGGGGATAGGCGTCGTAATAATAGGCGAGGGCGACCTGTCGCAGAGCCTCGGCTTCCCGCGCCAGTACAAGCATCCGTCGGTGGTTTCGGCGATGGCCGAGATTACCGCCATCTGCAAAGAGAACAACGTGGCTTGCGGCCATCCCCACGTCGAAGCCGACAACGTCGAGGAAGTCGTCTCGCTGGGCTACCGCTGGCTGATGCCGAGGCCGGCGCGCTCGAACGCGGTGCTGGAGACGGCGCGCAAGCTGTCGGGACGGAAGTAGTTCTCACAGCGGAGCGATCTTGAGCTCGCTGGCCAGTTGCGCCAGCGCCGCGGCGAGCGACGCAGGCAGCGGCACGCCGTTCTTCAGGCGATCCTCACGCGCGCTCCGCGCGCCGTCGCCTGGGAGCCGGATGCGATCCACGCCCGGCAGGCGTTCCGAGTTGCGCAGGTCGCGTATCAGCGTATCCACGCTCCGCTTGAACTCCGCGACGGGCTGGAACGCCGCCACGTTGATTGCGACGATCACATGCCCGGTATTGGTCGGAGTCGTGTCGTCGGCGTTGAAATCCACCACGTCCCTGCCCATCGCCGCGCCGTTCAACGTCCCGGCGAGCAGGCCGAAGACGAGCGCGAGGCCGTAGCCCTTGTAGCCGCCGATCGGCAGCAGGAATCCGTCGTTCGCGCGCCGCGGATCGGTCAGGGGCTGCCCCTGGCGATCCATCATCCACCCTTCGGGCATAGTCTCGCCGCGCTGGGCCTTGGTCTTGACCTTGCCGTAGGCGGCAACCGTCGTCGCCATGTCGAGCACGATGGCGGGTTCCTCACCCGCGGGCATGGCAACGGCAATCGGGTTGGTCGAGAGCAGCATGTCGAGACCGCCCCAGGGCGGAAGGTGATTGGCGTTCCCGACGGCGAGGTAGAGCCCGATCATGTCGTGCGCGAGCGGCATGCTCGCGTAGAGCGATGCGGGCCCCGCGTGGTTGCTCCACCTGACTCCCACCCAGGCGACGCCCGCGTTCCGCGCCTTCTCGATAGCGCGATCCGTGGCGTAGCGCATCACGAGATGGCCCATCCCGTTGTCGCCGTCCACCAGCGCCATGCCGGCGGCTTCACGCGCGACACGGATCCTCGGGTTCACGTTGACCGCGCCCCCCTTGATGCGGCGGATGTACTGCGGCAGTCGGAATATCCCGTGGCCTTCCGAGCCCTGGACGTCTGCCTGGACCATCAGCTCCGCTATCGCCCGCGCATCCGATGATCGAATTTCCACCGCCTCGAAAGCGCGGGCGATGAACTTTTCGAGCTCGGCGGCCGGAATGCGTGCTGGCTCAGCCATGTCTTTCCCTTGCGTCGGGTTTACAGTTTGCGGTTGGCGGCAAGCTGCAATCAGTATCCGGCAAACGCGCCTGAGCTACCGCCAACTAACTACTGCCACCTTTCTACCTGCCTCATCACGCCTTGTGTTGCTCCAGCTCGACCAGTGCGCCGAGAAAGTCCTTCGGGTGCACGAAGGCGATGTCCTTGCCGTGCACGCTCTTCTGCGGGGAGCCGTCGCCGAGTATCCGCGCGCCCTTGCGCTGGATCCCGGCGGCCACGGCCGCCACATCCTCCACCTCGAGGCAGAAGTGATGGATGCCGCCGGCTGGATTGCGCTCGAGGAATTTCGCAATCGGCGAATCGGGGCGGGACGGCTCCATCAGCTCGATGCGCGCGTTACCAAGCTCGACGTAGGCAAGCCGTATGCCCTGCTGCTCGTTGAGCCGGGGCTCCCCGACGGTGAGCCCGTAGACCTCCTTCAGCCGCTTCGCTGCCGCTTCGAGGTCCGGCACGGCGATGGAGACATGGCCAAGTCCGGTGATCAT
>CAZQJF010000647.1:0-2487 GCA_964593735.1 uncultured Streptomycetaceae bacterium
CGGTGTTGGGCGCGATTTCCAGCGTAAGGTATTGGTCGCCGAGCTTGGTGATCCTGCCGACCACGCCGCCGGAAGTCACCACCTCGTCGCCCTTCTGTAGCGCCTCGATCATCGCCTTCTGCTCCTTGGCGCGCTTCATCTGCGGCCGGATCATGAGGAAGTACAGCAGCACGAACATCAGGATGATGGGCAGGAAGCTCATCAGCCCGGCATCGCCGCCGGCCGCCGGGGCTTGCGCATAAGCAGGGGATATCAGCACGGAATTCCTCGTCAGAAAAGCCGGAAAAGCTTGAAATTATAGCCGCTTGGAAGGGCTAGGGGGCTCCGCTACGCTGCGCCAGCAGGCGCGCCGCAGTGTCCGCCAGGCATTGACCTGCGATCGCCTCGCGCAGTTCCCGCATCAGCTGCAGGTAGTAGTGCAGGTTGTGGATCGTATTCAGGCGCGCGCCGAGGATCTCGTTGGCGCGCTGCAGGTGGTGCAGGTAGGCGCGGCTGAAATTGCGGCAGCCATAGCAGGCGCAGGCCTCATCCAGCGGCCGCGTGTCGTCGCGCCACTTCGCGTTGCGGATCTTGACGTCGCCCGAGCGCGTGAAGAGCCAGCCGTTCCTCGCATTGCGGGTCGGCAGCACGCAGTCGAACATGTCCACGCCGGCCAGCACCGCCTCGATCAGATCCTCGGGCGTGCCCATGCCCATCAGGTACCTGGGTGTTTCCGCCGGCATCGCCTTGAGGACATGGTTCATGATCCGGGAACGGTCCGCCGCCGGCTCGCCGACCGCAAGCCCGCCGATGGCGTAGCCGTCGAAGCCGATTTTTTGCAGTTCTTTCAAAGATCCATCCCTTAAATCCTCATAGACTCCGCCCTGGACGATTCCAAACAATGCGTTGGCGTTACCCTCGTGCGCCCGTTTCGAGCGTTCCGCCCAGCGCATGCTCAGTTCCATCGACTCCCGCGCCTGCATTTCGGCCGCGGGGTAGGGCGTGCACTCGTCGAACACCATGACGATGTCGGAGTTGAGCGCCTTCTGGATGCGCATCGATTCCTCCGGCGTCAGCAGCAGCTTGTCGCCGTTGATGGGAGACGCAAAGCGCACGCCTTCTTCGCTCAGTTTTGACTCAAGGCTGAAAACCTGAAAGCCGCCGGAGTCCGTCAGTAGCGGCCGCTGCCAGCCCATGAAGCCGTGCAGGCCGCCGTGCATCGCGATCACTTCCGTGCCCGGCCGCAGCCAGAGGTGGAACGTGTTGCCGAGCACGATCTGCGCGCCCAGGCCTTCCAACTCCTCGGGCGACATCGCCTTCACCGTGCCGTAGGTGCCCACGGGCATGAACACGGGCGTGTCCACCGTGCCATGCGCGAGTTCCAGCACGCCGCGCCGCGCCGCGCCGTCGCGGTGCGTGACAGTGAACTTCAGGTGGCTCTCTCTATCAACATGGCGTCGCCGTAGGAGAAGAACCTGTAGTGACGCTCGATGGCGTGCGCATACGCCTTGCGGATGTTCTCCAGTCCGGCGAATGCGGCCACCAGCATCAGGAGGCTGGATTTGGGCAGGTGGAAGTTGGTGAGCAGCCGGTCGACGACCTGGAATCGGAAACCGGGATAAATGAAAAGTTCGGTTTCGCCCTCCTGTTCTCCGGTAATTGCCTGAGTTTCGAGAGCTCTTAGCGAGGTTGTGCCGACGGCGAGCACTCGTTTTCCGGAAATGCCCTTAAGGGTGTCCTCAGGTATGAAGTATCGTTCCTTGTGCATGCGGTGCTCTTCGATGCTTTCCGTGCGCACCGGCCGGAACGTGCCGGCGCCGACATGCAACGTCACCCTTGCGACTGTTGTCCCGTTGTCCTGGATCTTCTGCAGGATCTGCCGATCGAAGTGCAATCCGGCGGTCGGCGCCGCGACGGCTCCCGGCCGCTCGGCATAGACCGTCTGGTAGCGCTCCGCGTCGAGCGGACCGGCCCGGTGCGCGATATAGGGCGGCAAGGGTACGCTGCCGCAGCGCTCGAGCACTGCGGTGACGGGTTCGGAGAAGCGCACGCGGTAGAGGTCCTCTTCGCGTCCCAGCACTTGCGCCTCCGCGCCTTCGTCGATGCGCAGGCGCGTGCCGGGCCCCGGCGAATGGGACGCGCGGATAAGGCCCAGCGCCTCGTGCTCGCCCAGGATGCGTTCGATGAAAAGTTCGATCCTGCCGCCGCTCGCCTTGCTGCCCGAGAGCCGCGCCTTGATGACGCGCGTATCGTTCAGAACCATAGCGTCGCGCGCGTCCACCAGCTGCGGCAGGTCGGCGAAGGCGAGGTCCCTGAGCGCGCCGGTCGCGCCGTCCAGGTGCAGCAGGCGGCTGGCGCTGCGTTCCGCGGCCGGATGCTGGGCGATGAGCTGCGGCGGCAGATCATAGTCGAATTCGGAGAGCTTCACGGGGATGACGCGTGCGTCATGGCGCCGCATTATAGAATCCAACCATGGCCGAAATGGCGGAATCGGTAGACGCAGCGGAC
>CAZQJF010000648.1:0-2484 GCA_964593735.1 uncultured Streptomycetaceae bacterium
TCTCCAGATAGGCGGCGAGTTCCTTGCCCCGCAGCAGGGAACCTGCCCAGTTGAAGTTCTCCAGCGTTTTTTTCCAATCGTCGGTCGCGGCCATCCTGGCGAACACGCCCTCCCAGAAAGCGACGGCCGCAGCGCTCATGCCCTTGTGGCCGAACACGACGCGCCAGCTCGCCTGCGTCACGTCTATCCCCTGCTCGCGCAAGGTGGGCACGTTAGCCATGGCGCCGGTCATGCGCTGCGCGGCCACGACCCCGACCAGGCGCGCCTTGCCGGTCTTCACGTGTCCGATCGCGGAGCTCACCGACGATGCGACGGCATGGATATGCCCTCCGGCCATGGCGGTGAGCGACTCGGAATTGGTCTTGAACACCACCGTCTTCAGTTTTCTCGCATCCACCCCCGAGGCCTTGGCGGCCGCGGACAGCGCCAGGTGGCTGGGGCCGCCGCGGCTGACGACGCCGAAGATGACGGACTCCGGGTCCGCTCTCAAACGGTCGAACAGGTCCTGCGCAGTCCTGATCGGCGAATCGACGGGAACGGAAAAAACGGTGTGCTCGCTCATGAGCAGCGCGATCGGCTGAAAATCCGTGTAGTTGAGCGGGGTAATACCGGCGATGTGGCTGCCGAGCAGGGTGGGGTTCGCGATCAGCAGGTAGTGTGGGTCCGCCGCATGCTGGTTCAGGTAAGCAAGCGCGATGGTCTGATTGCCACCCGGCTTGTTGATGACTTCGAGCGGCGTCGGCAGCAGCTTCTCCTCGCGCAGGATCCGCTGCACCACCCGGGCAACCCGGTCGTTGGCGCCGCCCGGGTTGGTGGTGACGATCAATTCCACGGCCTTCTCGGGCCGCCACGGCGCCTGCCCCAAGGCTGGGGTTGCGAACTGCACGGTGCACGCGACGAGCGCGGCTGTGACAACGGTCCGTACTGTGAGATATGCCGCCATGTACCCTCCCGGTGGACAACGTATTAAGAGTGCCTGACAAATAAGTGGATGAGGGGATGGCCCCCTCGTAGCGCTTTCCCCTCATGGTGCCCGGGGCCGTATCGTTCATTTCGATATGGCCTCCGGGTAGCGTTCCATTGTAGCCCGTCACGGAATACACTTACGGTCCGCACCCGCTCCCATTGACCGAAACCCAGCGATTAAGGAGGTTCAGATGACGACGAACTACAATCCCGCGGCCCAATACGAACTCAAAGTCTGGGACGTGGAATTCCGCAAGGCACCCAAGCGGCAACTGATGGCTCGGATCTATCAGCCGCAGGGCCCCGGACCGTTCCCCGTACTCCTGGACGTGCACGGCGGCGCTTGGCACGACAAGGACCGGCTGGCAAACGTGCCGATGTGCGAGGCGGCGGCGAAAAGCGGCATCCTGGTGGTCGCCATCGATACGACACTGTCCCACGAAGCGCCGTACCCGGCTTCGGTGCAGGACGTGAATTACGGCGTACGCTGGCTCAAGGCGAAAGCGCGCGAATGGAAGGGCGATCCCTCCACGATCGGCGTGCTCGGCAGCTCGAGCGGCGGCCACGTCGCGCAGCTGGTGGCCATGCGCCCGCGCGACCCGCGCTACACCGCGCTGCCTCTGGCCGAAGGTCCCGGACTCGACGCGACGGTGGCCTACGTCGCGACGCGCTCGCCGATCAGCGATTGCCATGCCCGCTACGAGCACATGGTGAAGACGAACCGCCCCGAGATGGAGAAGAAGACCAAGATGTACTTCGATCCGTGGGAGTCGATATTCGAGGCCAACCCGGCGAAGATACTCGAGCGCGGCGAGAAGGTCACGCTGCCGCCGCTGCTGATCATGCAGGGCGAGCTCGATTCCAACGTGCCCTGGCAGATATCGGATAAATTCGCCCAGGCCTGGCGCGCGGCTGGCGGCGAATGCGAGCTGGAGATCTTCAAGGGCTGCGAGCATATGTGGATCCAGGACCCGGGACCGCAAACCGACCGCGCGCACGAGATACTCAAGGCTTTCATCGCGCACCAGCTGATTGGGCTGCGCAAGGCCGCTTAGCCGGGAACAGCGTGACGGATACTGCGTGACTGGTACGGCGTGACTGATACTGCGTGACTGATACTGCGTGCTTGGTAGGGCGTGGTGCTTCCAGTCACGCCTCACCCGTCACGCCCCGTCCGTCACGCCCCACCAGTCACGCTTCACCAAACACAAATGACTACTCAGCGTCCGGCAATGCATGCAGGCGAAGCGGTGGCCGAAGCCCTGCGGGAAGAAGGCGTGGAGCGGGTGTACAGCGTGCCCGGCTCCCACATCCACCCGATCTATGACGGGTTGAGCCGCGTGGAGTCCATCCGGTTCGTCACGTGCAAGCAGGAGCCCAATGTCTCCCTCATGGCGGACGCCTACGGGCGGCTCACCGGCAAGCCCGGCGTGTGCCTGGTGACCGCCGGACCGGGCGGCATCAACTCCATGGCCGGCGTGGCGCAGGCGTACGGCGCGGCTTCCCCGATGGTCCACA
>CAZQJF010000649.1:0-2477 GCA_964593735.1 uncultured Streptomycetaceae bacterium
ATTTCGACTCCGCTTCGCTACGCTCAATACGAACGGTTCTTTTGGCGAATTTCAACAAACTGTTAGAGCCCATATCAAAATGAGTGATATGGGCCCTGACATAGGGGAGCATCAGGGGAGAGCGATAGCGAGGGGTCCATCCCCTCATTTTGTTACGCACCCTGTAGCCTCATTACCGGACGAAACCGTGAACTGCATACTCGCTCTCGATCAAGGCACGACCAGCTCGCGCGCCATCGTGTTTGACCAAACCGGCGCCGTCCGGGCGGTTGCGCAGAAGGAATTCACTCAACGCTTCCCGCAGCCCGGGTGGGTCGAGCACGACGCCAACGAAATCTGGGCTACCCAGGTGGCGGTGGCGGCGGAGGCGATGGCGCGAGCCGGCATACACGCGGGAGAAATCGCCGCCATCGGCATCACCAACCAGCGTGAAACCACCATATTGTGGGACCGCGAGACCGGCGAGCCGATAGCCAATGCCATCGTGTGGCAGGACCGACGCACGGCCGGCGCCTGCGACGCGCTCCGCGCCCGCGGCCTCGAACCGCTCATTGCCGGCAAGACCGGCCTCGTGCTCGACGCATACTTTTCCGCCACCAAGGTCGCCTGGCTGCTCGACCACGTGCCAGGGGCGCGCGCAAAGGCCGCGGCGGGCAAGCTCGCGTTCGGCACCGTGGACAGCTGGCTCATCTGGAAGCTTTCGGATGGTGAAACCCATATGACGGACGAGAGCAACGCTTCGCGCACCTTGCTCTACAACATCCATGCCGGGTTGTGGGACAAGGAGTTGCTGGAGTTGTTCAATATTCCTGCGAGCGTGCTGCCTCAGGTGCATGCATCAAGCGGCACGGTGGCCCGCACGGCCGGCAGGCTGTTCGCGTCACGCATTCCAATTGCTGGAATCGCGGGTGACCAGCAGGCCGCGCTCTTCGGCCAGCGCTGCATCGTGCCCGGCATGGTCAAGAACACCTACGGCACCGGCTGCTTCATGTTGATGCACACGGGGAAGCGCCCGGTGACTTCGAGCAACAAGTTATTGACGACAGCGGCGTGCCGGGCAGGCACGGACCGCGAATACGCGCTCGAAGGCAGTGTTTTTGCAGCGGGCGCGGTGGTCCAATGGCTGCGCGACGGGCTGGGGATCATCCAATCCTCCGCGGACGTCGAAGCGTTGTCGAACCGCGTCTCCGACAACGGCGGTGTTTACCTGGTGCCGGCTTTTGCGGGGCTCGGCAGCCCCCACTGGGACCCGTACGCGCGTGGCGCCATCCTGGGACTCACGCGCGGCTCCACTGCCGCGCATATCGCCCGCGCGGCGCTGGAGTCCATCGCCTACCAGACGGCCGATATATTGCAGGCGATGGAAATCGATTCGGGCATCACTCTGCGCGAGTTGAGGGTGGACGGCGGCGCTGCGCGGAACGACACGTTGATGCAGTTTCAGGCCGACCTGCTCGGGGTCCGGGTGGTGCGGCCGCGCATCCACGAAACGACCGCACTGGGGGCGGCGTATCTCGCCGGATTGGGCGTCGGTTACTGGAAGAACGCCGACGAATTGAACGCGCAGTGGCAGGTAGAGCGGATCTTCGAACCGGCGATGGACAGGCCGCGCGTTGAATCTCTGCGGGCGGGATGGCGCGAGGCGGTCGCGCGCGCGAAGGGTTGGGCGCGTCCGCCCGCCTCAGTTGACAAATGAGGGGGGACACATGAGGGACACGCACCGCTGCGTGCGTGGTATCGGTGCATTGCACCACTGGGTCAAGCGGGAGATGACGCTACAATTGCCACGGCAACTCATGGAGACTTGCGATGGCCGGGAGAAAAGGCTACGGCGGAAAAACGGTTTACGGCGCGCGCATCGGCATACTCATGCTCGACACGAAATGGCCGCGCCCGCCCGGAGACACGGGCAACGCCCTGACGTGGCCGTTCCCGGTGCTCTACAAGGTGATCCCCGGCGCAACCGCCAAGGTGGTAATCCACGAGAAAGGCAAAGGTCTCGGCCCTGCGTTTCTCGAAGCAGCCGCCGAACTGGTGAAGGAGGGCGCCGACGGTATTACCACGACGGGCGGCTTCCTGGCGATTTTCCAGAAGCAGCTCGCCGAGCACGTGCAGGTGCCGGTGGCGAGCAGCTCGCTCCTTCAGATCCCCGTGGTGCAGCGCCTGCTTCCGCCCGGCAAGCGGGTGGGGGTGCTCTCGGTCCACGGCGACCGCATCACGACCGAGCACTGGGATGCCGTGGGCGCGCCGCACGATACGCCGGTGATGGGCACGGAAGGCGGGCGGGAATTCACGCGCGTAATGCTGAACGACGAGATCGAGCTGGACTACGACCTGGCCGAACAGGACATCGTGGAAGCGGGGGAGAAGCTGCTCGCGAAGCATCCCGACGTGGGGGCGATCGTCACCGAGAATCACAACATGGCGCCGTACGCGGCGGCGCTGAATCGCCGGCTGCGCATTCCGATCTATACGGT
>CAZQJF010000650.1:0-2474 GCA_964593735.1 uncultured Streptomycetaceae bacterium
CCCGATGCCCGCGCGCGCCGCTGGCGGGCGCCGTACTTCGGCGTTCCAGGCGGGAGAATCGCCGCCGATCAGCGGTTATAATTTTGCAACAATTCACCATTACCCACTCATGCGCACACTGATCTGCGGCTCGATCGCCTACGACACCATCATGGTGTTCAGGGATCGCTTCAAGAACCACATCCTGCCCGACAAGCTGCACATCCTGAACGTGGCGTTCCTGGTGCCGGATCTGCGCCGCGAATTCGGCGGCTGCGCCGGCAACATCGGCTACTCGCTCAGCATGCTCGGCGGGCAGCCGTTGATCATGGCGGCCGTCGGCGACGACTATGGGCCGTACGACGAGCGTCTGAAAACCCTCCGGCTTTCACAGCAGCATATCCGCCCGATCCAGGGCACGTATACCGCCCAGGCGTTCATCACGACCGACCTCGACGACAACCAGATCACGGCGTTCCATCCCGGCGCGATGAACCACTCGCACGAGAACCACGTCAGGGACGCGCACGCCGTGAAGCTCGGCATCATCGCGCCCGACGGCCGCGAAGGGATGCTGCAGCACGCGCGTGAATTCAACGAAGGCGGGATACCGTTCGTTTTCGATCCCGGACAGGGCCTGCCGATGTTCGGCGGCCCCGAGTTGCTGGAATTCGTGCGCCTGGCGAGCTACGTCGCGGTAAACGACTACGAAGCGCAGATGCTGCAGGAGCGCACCGGAAAGCAGCTCGAGGATCTGGCGAAGATGGTGAAGGCCCTGGTGGTGACGCTGGGGGCGCAGGGATCGCACATTTATTGCGGCGGCGGGCGCCTCGAGATCCCGTGCGTCAAGCCCGAAGCCGTGGTGGATCCGACCGGTTGCGGCGATGCTTACCGCGCCGGTCTCCTGTACGGCATCGCCGCCGGCCTGGAGTGGCAGGTCACGGGGCGTCTCGCGTCGCTGCTGGGGGCGGTCAAGATCGCCCGGCGCGGCGGCCAGAACCACCAATTCACGCGCGATGAGATCGCGCAGCGCTACCGGGAGAACTTCGGCTCACTGCCCTGGTGAGAGGATAGTCCGGCGTCGCCTGACTATCCTTACGATCGCCGGGGCGGCGGCGATCATGTTTTAGGCAGGGAATCGGTCGCTAATTCGAGAACGCGGACCAACGCCGGGCGATCGGATGGCACATCCAGCCCGACGGTACTAGAAACGGCAATTCAGCCACGGAAACACACGGAATCACCCGGACGAACAACGAGATGCGTATTCACATTGCATCACCGGGAAGGTGGCGCACTGCAGAAGAAAGTTTGTCTGATTTTTCCGTGCCTTTCCGTGTGCTTCCGTGGCCAACTGCGTTTTTTAGGATCAATCTTCGGCAGCGGTGCCCGCAAGCTCCGAGCAGTCGCATTGCGTGAGCTTGCGGTCTTCCAGCCGCAGCGCGCTCAACGAGCGGCCCCAGACGCAACCGGTGTCCAGACCCACCACATCCTCGCGCAGCAGGAGCCCGAGCGCGGCCCAGTGGCCGAAGATGACCGGTGTCCCGCGGCTCGCTCGCGCCGGGATGTCGTACCACGGCAGGTAACCGGCGGGGGCGGTGGCGGGCCCGAGCTTGTGGCCGAACTCCATGGCGCCATCGGGCGTCACCATGCGCGCGCGGGTCATGGCGTTCACGATGATGCGCAGGCGGTCGTAACCCGCGAGATCCTCGCGCCAGCGAACGGGCTCGTTCCCGTACATGTGCTTCAGGAATTCCCGGTGATCGGGCCCCTGCAGCGCGGCTTCCACTTCGCGCGAGAGGGAAAGCGCCTGGGTGATGCTCCATTGCGGGAGCAATCCCGCGTGTACCATCGCGTAGCCTTCCCCGGCGTGCACCAGCTTCTGATGCCTCAGCCACGCGATGAGCTGGTCCCGGTCCGGCGCGTGCAGTATGTCGCCGAACGTATCTCCGCGGTGCGGTTTCTTGATGCCTTCCGCGACGACCAGCAGGGCGAGATCGTGATTGCCAAGGACCGTGGCCTGCCGTTTTCCCAGGCTCTTCGCGAAGCGCACCGTCTGCGCGGATTGCGGCCCGCGATTCACGAGGTCGCCGACGAACCACAGTACGTCGCGGCGCTCGTCGTAGCCGGCCCGCTCCAGCAGCCGCATGAGCTGATCGTAGCAGCCCTGGACGTCGCCGATCGCGTAGGTGGCCATTGGGTATGAAGGCGTGACGGGGAGGGCGTGACGGGTGGAGCGTGACTGGTGCGGCGTGACTGATAGGGCGTGACTGGTAGGGCGTGACAGGAGCAGCTTGGTTCGTGTGCTACACCTGACAAGAAAGGCGCAGCGGCGCTGCGCCTTCCCGGTCACGGCGCATTCATCACTTCACCGATTTGGCCTTGTCTTTGCCGGCGTCCGCCTTGCCCGCCGGGGGCGTTTTCCCGGGGGCCGGTGCCGCGGCCGGTGCTTTGTCCGCCTTGGCGTCCGCCACGGGCTTCGCCGCCGGCGCATC
>CAZQJF010000651.1:0-2472 GCA_964593735.1 uncultured Streptomycetaceae bacterium
TGTGTATCTGTGGCTAGTTGGTCTTGACCTGAGCTAATGAAACCCGCCCCTTTCATCTACCACGATCCGCGCACCGTGGCCGACGCTTGCGATCTGCTCGCGGCGCACGACAACGCGCGCGTGCTCGCCGGCGGCCAGTCGCTGATGCCGATGATGAATTTCCGCTACGTGATGCCGGACCATCTGATCGATCTGAACGGGATCGGGGAGCTCGCGTACCTGCGGCTCGCGGGCGACACGCTGCACGTCGGCGCGATGACGCGCCAGCGCGACCTCGAGCTCTCGGATGCGATCGGGCAGCGCTGTCCGATCCTGCACGCGGCGCTCGGGCACGTCGGGCACCGCCAGACGCGAAATCGCGGCACCCTGGGCGGTTCGTTATGTCATCTCGATCCGTCGGCGGAACTCGTCAACGTGACCGCGCTCCTTGGCGGCACGATGCACGTGGCGGCCAAACGCGGCAAGCGCGACGTGGCGTTCGGCGCATTTGCCGCGGGCTACATGACGACCGCGCTGGCGCCGGACGAGCTGCTCGCCGGCGTCACGCTGCCGCTGCCGAAGAACGGTCATGGCCACGCATTCGTCGAGTTCGCGCGGCGCCACGGCGATTTCGCCATCGTGGCGTGTTCCGCGCTGATCGGGCTGGATGCGAGGGGCGATATCGCGCACGCCGCAATCGCGCTTTCCGGATTGAGCCCGGCGCCGGTGCGGCCCGCGACCATCGAACGGGACTTGCGCGGACAGAAACCCGGCGCGGCAGCCTACCGGGCAGCGGCGGCGGAAGCCGGGAAGCTCGACGCAACGGCCGACGCCTACGTGACGGCGGCGTATCGCAAGCACCTCGCGCGCATTCTGACCTACCGCGCGCTGGAGCAGGCGGCGGCCACTGCGATTGCAATAAATGCTACTACCCCAGATGCACACATATGAACGCGAAGAGGCATGAAGGGGTGGCTCGTTACTCGTTGCTCGTTACTCGTGTTTCCTGAGCGTCGCGCCTGAGATTTACCTTTCGCCTGGACACGAGCCACGAGTGACGAGCCACTTTATCAGTAGCTGATCCTTACGCAATGGCAGACACGAGAACGATAACCATCGCCGTGAACGGCAAGGCGTATCACCGCGAGGTGGAGACGCGCCTCACGCTGGTGGATTTTCTGCGCCACGAGCTGAATCTCACCGGCACGCACGTCGGATGCGAGCACGGCGCGTGCGGCGCGTGCACGGTGCTCCTCGGCGGGGCGAGCACGCGCGCATGCCTCATGCTCGCGGTGCAGTGCGACGGCAAGGAAGTCGCCACGGTCGAATCTCTCGCCGATGGCGACCGGTTGAACCCGTTGCAGCAGGCGTTCCAGGACCATCACGGGCTGCAGTGCGGTTTCTGCACCCCGGGCATCCTGATGACGCTGACCGAGTTCCTGCGCGAGCATCCCGATCCCTCGGAAGCGCAGGTGCGGGAGGCCCTCTCCGGAAATATCTGCCGCTGCACCGGCTATCAGTCGATAGTCGCGGCGACGCTCGCCGCGGCAAAACGCATGCGGGAGGGGTCGTCGTGAGCGCTGAAACATTCACCGGATTCGGCGCTTCGGTCAAGCGCAAGGAGGACCCACCGCTCCTGCGCGGCGAGGGGCGCTACGTCGACGATATACACCTGCCGGGGATGCTCCACGCCGCGTTCGTGCGCAGTCCGTACGCGCACGCGAAGGTCGGCAGGATAGTTGCTTCCGCCGCGCTCGAGGTCGCCGGGGTGCACGCCGTAATCACGTTCGCCGACCTGCCCGAGTCCGTGCGCCGGCAGACTTTGCCGCTGCTGGTGCCGCACCCCGCGATCAAGCAGCCGTACATGCCGCACGCGCTCGCAAAGGACGAAACCTGCTACGCGGGGGAGCCGGTCGCGTGCGTGATCGCAGACAGCCGCTATGTCGCGGAGGACGCCGCCCAACTCGTGGAGGTGGAGTACGAGCCCCTGCCGGCGGTGAGCGATTGTCGCGCGGCACTCGATCGCGGCGCCCCGCTGGCCCATGCGGGCGCCGAATCCAACGTGGCGGCGCGCTTTCCGGTGAAGGTCGGCGATGCCGATCGCGCCTTCAACAGCGCCCCCCACGTGTTCCGCGAGAAGATCTACCAGCACCGCGGCGGGCCGTTCTTCATGGAGTGCCGCGGTGCCGTGGCGCAATACGAAGCGGCCACGGAGACGTATACCTTGCACGTGTCCTCGCAGGGCTCGCACCGGCTGAAGCGCTGCATGCTCGACATGTTCGACCTGGGCGATCACCAGGTGCGCGTGGTCACCCCGGACGTCGGCGGCGGCTTCGGGCCCAAGGGAGCGTTCTACCCTGAATACGTCAACATCGCCGTGGCGTCGCAGCGGCTGAAGCGTCCGGTGAAGTGGATCGAGGACCGGCGCGAGAACTTCCTCGCCACGCACCAGGAGCGCGACCAGTACTGGGACATGGAGATCGCCGTCGACGC
>CAZQJF010000652.1:0-2458 GCA_964593735.1 uncultured Streptomycetaceae bacterium
CGGGCCATTGCGATAGACAAGGAGGTTTTCCCCGCCTTGCTGATCAATCAGTATGCCGCCGTCCGGAATCTCTTCCAGCGAGCAGAAGTCGTGCCATTCCTGCGCTGGCGCGGCTGACTCGTCCATGATCCGGAGAAATGATAGCAAGCTTTCAAGTCGCAATAGCTGGGCCTTCATCCTGTGCATCCCGTTATCGCTTATTACTCATCACGCCGTTTCAGAAGAAAGCAGGGACGGTGTAAGATTTACCAAAGTTACGCTTGACCCCACTTTACGATGACGACTGCACTGCGGCCCTTGATTTGCGTGTCCGCCAACTCCAGGCAGCCCGACGAGCGGCGGCAGCCGGTGTACGCCACTGCCGAGCGCTACGTCCAGGCGCTCCTGAAGATGGTGGATTGCATCCCCGTGTTGATGCCGCCCGTGGGCGGGGCGGTGGACGCGGTCGAGCTCGTGTCTCGCATGGACGGCTTTCTGTTGACCGGCGGCGTGGCGAACGTCGAGCCGCATCACTACGACGCGCCGGCCTTTCCGCCCGATGAGTCCATCGATCCGGGCCGCGACGCGCTCGTCCTGCCCCTGGTGCGCGCCTGTCTGGCCGAGCGCGTGCCGGTGTTCGGCATCTGCCGCGGCATCCAGGAGATCAACGTGGCGCTGGGCGGCTCGCTGCATTACCGTCTGCATCAGCTGCCCGGGAAGAACGACCACCGCAGGCCGCAAAGCGAGGAGGTCACACAGGAAGAGGTCTACCGGCTGAAACACACGGTCAGACTGACCCCGGGCGGAATGTTCCACTCCCTCGTCGGGCGGGACGAGATGATGGTCAACTCGCTGCATGGGCAGGGCGTGGAACGCCTGGGCGAGGGCCTGGTCGTGGAGGCGGTGTCCCCGGACGGCGTGATCGAAGGCCTGCGCTACGACGACGAGACGCAGTTCATCGTCGGCGTGCAGTGGCACGCCGAATGGCAACCCGAAGAGCATACGCTGTCGGGCGCGCTGTACACTGCCTTCGGCGAGGCGGCGCGTGCCCGCGCGGCGCGTCGCGCGTCGAGGTAGAAAACGCGCTTCCAGGCTTCCATGCTCACGAGCCTCCAGATCGAGTCCCTCGTCGCTCGCATCGAGCCCGACCTGATCGCGCTGCGCCGGCGCATCCACGAGCATCCCGAGCTCGCGTTCGAGGAACACGAAACGGCGCGCGCCGTTTCGGATTACCTCACCGCGCTCGACATCCCGCACCGGACGGGCGTCGGCAGGACCGGCGTGGTAGCCATGATCGAGGGCGGCGCGGCCGGGCCGACGGTGGGCGTGCGCGCCGACATGGACGCGCTGCCGATCGAGGAAGCGAGCGGCGTGCCGTTCGCTTCGCGGGTGCCCGGAAAGATGCACGCTTGCGGCCACGACGTGCACACCACCATCGCGCTCGGCGTGGCACACGTGCTCGCGGGCGCGCGCGCCACGCTGCCGGGCCGGGTGAAGCTCATCTTCCAGCCCGCAGAGGAGACGCTCTCCGGCGCCGCCGCGATGATCGCCGACGGGGTGCTCGACGACCCCGCGATGGACGCGATCATCGGCTTTCACAACTCGCCGCGACTCGAGACGGGGCTGCTGGGGTATGCCGAGGGCGCCGGCCACGCTTCCTCCGCCGCGTTCGACATCGTGTTGAGGGGCCGGGCCGGGCACGCTGCCCATCCGCATACCGGGGTCGATGCGATCGTGGGCGCGGCCCAGCTCGTAACGCAGCTCCAGACGATAGTCAGCCGCGAGATTGCCCCGACGGTGCCGGCAGTCGTGACCATCGGGCAGATCGCGGGCGGCACGGCGCGCAACGTCATCGCGGACCGGGTCACCATCAAGGGCACGGCGCGCACGCGCGACGCGCTGGCGGAAAAGCGCGTGGAGGAGGCGCTTCGCCGCGTGGTGGCGGGCGTAGCGGCGAGCCTGCGGCTCGAATACGAGATCGACTGGGTGAGGCAGACGCCGGTCATGCGGAACGACCCGCGGGTCGTCGCGTGCATGGTCGACGCGGTGCGCGAGGTCGTGGGCGCCGACAAGGTGGTCAACATCAGCGAGCCGACGATGGGGAGCGAAGATTTCGCGTGGTTCGCCGAGCGCGTGCCGGCGGCGCACCTGCGGATCGGCTCGCGCGTCGATGGGGTGGATACAGCCATCCACCGCGCCGACTACCAGTGCAACGAGCGGGCGATCGGAATCGGCGTGCGGGCGGTGACGCGCGTGGTGTTGAGCCTGCTCGAACGGCAGTCGACTATTTGATCTGCCGCGCGCGCGGCATGCGCCACACCAGAATCGCGATCCCCAACACACCGACAATGCCCATCATCGCGACGGCGCCGCGCGACCCGAGCGGGAGGGCCAGCAGGCCGATCAACATACTGCCCGCAGTGGAGAGCATCTGGCTCATGTTGAAGAGGGCCATGGTGCGGCCACGATAGGCCGGCGG
>CAZQJF010000653.1:0-2451 GCA_964593735.1 uncultured Streptomycetaceae bacterium
GAGGGTGAGGGAAAGAAGCTGCGCACTACAAGCTCATTTTGTTATGCACTCTTAGGCACTCTCAATGGATTTCCCTGTTGTGCAACCGATCGAGGCCGCTGTCACCTTATCGGTAATCTGGATCGGGCTGGGGTTGATGGGGCTCGCGTTCATGCGCAGGCCGCGGCTCATCACCGATGTCGTGTTCCCGGTCGGAGCCTTGGTATCGCTACTGCTCGCTGCGACCGGGTTGTGGGCGATCGGCGCGCCGGCGAGCGCGGCGATCCTGCCGGCGGGCTTGCCCGACCTGCCGTTTCATGTACGCGTGGATGCGCTGTCGGGGTTCTTCCTGTTGCTGCTGGGCGGAGTTTCGTTCGGCATTTCGCTGTTCGCCTCCGGCTACTTCCGCGATACCTTGGGCACGGCGCTCGGGCTGCTGACCCTGCAGTATCACGTGTTCCTCGCCAGCATGGGGTTCGTGCTGATTGCCGATGACGCCTACCTCTTCATGATCACCTGGGAGTCGATGGCGCTATCCTCGTATTTTCTCGTCACCACCGAGCATCACGACGAGCAGAACCGCAAGGCGGGCTTCATCTACCTGCTGGTCGCGCATATCGGCGCGCTCGGCATCCTGTTGTGCTTTGGCGTGCTGGACGGCGGCCGCGGCGATTACACGTTCGACGCATTGCGGCAGGTGAATCTCTCCGGCTCCTGGGCCACGGTCGCGTTCGTGCTGGCGTTTTTCGGCTTCGGCGCCAAGGCCGGCATGCTGCCATTGCACGTCTGGCTGCCGGAGGCGCATCCGGCGGCTCCGTCACCCGTGTCCGCGCTCATGTCGGGCGTCATGATCAAGACCGCGATCTACGGCATGGTTCGCGTCATCTACGACCTGATCGGGGAGATTCGGTGGGAATGGGGCCTGACCGTGCTGCTGTTTGGCGCGGCGACCTCGCTGTTCGGCGTGCTGTTCGCGCTGATGCAGCACGACCTGAAGCGCCTGCTCGCGTACCACTCGGTCGAGAACATCGGCATCATCCTGATCGGCATCGGATTGTCGATGGTATTCATCGGCAGCGGCCACCCGGCCGCCGGCGTGCTCGGCTTGATCGCCGGGTTGTATCACACGCTCAATCATGCGGTGTTCAAGGGCCTGCTGTTCCTCGGTGCCGGCTCGATCCTGAAGTCGACCGGGCTGAGGAACCTGAACGAGATGGGGGGGCTGATCCGCTACCTCCCGCACACCGCGGTCTATTTCCTCGTCGGCGCCCTGGCGATTTCGGCGCTGCCGCCCTTGAACGGTTTCGTGTCCGAGTGGCTTACGTTCCAGGCTTCCCTGCAGGCGCCGCTGCTGCAGAGCAGCGTAGTGAGGAGCATGGTGCCCATCGTTGCCGCCGTTCTGGCGCTCTCGGGGGCACTGACCGGGATGTGCTTCGTCAAGGTCTACGGCATCGCATTCCTCGGCCAGCACCGCCATGAGTTCGCGGTCAAGCCGCGCGAGGCGACCCGCTGGGAGCGCGCGGGCATGCTGTGGCTTACCCTCGCCTGCTTCGCGCTTGGGCTGTTTCCGGTCTTCATGATCGGCCAGCTCAACGCTGTCAGTATCGCTCTGACCGGGGCCGGCCTGGGGGGGGAGCCGATGGCTTCGGGCTGGTTATGGCTGGTGCCGACGACCGGCGCGCAGGCGAGCTACAGCCCGGTCGTGTTTCTGCTGGTGATCGCGGCGGTGTTCGGATTGACCTTCGTCGTGGTGCGCAACGTCTATCACGGGCGGCTGCGCCGCGCCGATCCGTGGGACTGCGGCTTCCCGGCGCAGACTTCACGCATGCAAGACACGGCCGATGCATTCGGCCAGCCGATCCGCTTCATATTCGCACCCGTTTTCCGTATTCGCCGTGAGATTCCGCGCGCCGATGATCCGCATCCCGTTTTCAGGCAAACCGTTGAAGACCGGCACTGGTACGGGATGTACCTGCCGATCGCGCGCTTCGTCGAATTCCTGTCCGGTCACATGGGCAAGGTGCAGCAGGGGCGCATCTCGGTTTACCTGCTCTACAGCTTCGTGACGTTGATCGCGCTGCTGGTGTTCGCCCAATGAACATCGCGGGCGGAATCGTTTTCCAGGTGCTCCAGTCGGTGCTGGTGGTGCTGATTGCGCCGCTCATGCTGGGCTGGGTCAACCAGTGCCGGGCCTGGCTGCAGAACAAGAGCGGCGCGGGGATCTGGCAGCCGTACAAGGTGCTGAACAAATTGTTCCACAAGGACGCGGTGCTCGCGCACAACGCCTCGCCGTTGTTCCGCGCCACGCCGTACATCCTGTTCGGCTGCATGTGGCTCGCCGTCGGCATCGTGCCCGTGCTGGCGACGTCGTTGCCGTTTGCCCCCGTCGCGGACGTGATCGCGCTGGTCGGGCTGTTCGCGCTCGCGCGCGTGTTCGTTTCGCTCGCCGGCATGGACGTGGGCACGTCCTTC
>CAZQJF010000654.1:0-2450 GCA_964593735.1 uncultured Streptomycetaceae bacterium
GAGCAGCGGAATCATAATCCGTTGGTCCGGGGTTCAAATCCCTGACTCGCCACCATTTTTTTCTGGCGCATGGGCGGGCAAGCCCGAAGGCAGGCCTGGTTTGCGAATTGGCGAATTGGCGTTGAAGTATTTGATTACGTTGTGCTACCGTGAACCGATGCTCAGGTGGCTCATCACGCTGGCACTGGCGCTCGCATTCGCCACGGCCGGTCACGCCCAGATGCTGCGCCAGTTTCCCGCCAGCGGAATACTCGGCGACCTCGTAGGCCGGCAGCAGGCGTTCCCGCTCCTCCAGATCAACAACAAGCTTCTGCGGCTCGCCCCCGGCGGGCTCATCTACGACGAGAACAACCGCACGATCCTTCACGGCGTCCTTCCCGAGCGCGCCTACGTCCTGTACCTCCAGGAAACGAACGGCGACGTTACGCGTATCTATATCCTGCGCCCGGAAGAGCTCGAAATCGTCAAGCGCGCCCGCGGGCTCTGATCGGCAGCCCCGTCCCGGTGAAGGTCTACATCAAGACGTTCGGCTGTCAGATGAACGAGTACGACTCGGCCCGGATGGCCGACGTGCTGCACGCAGCGCGCGGCATGATCGAGACCGACGACCCTGCTTGCGCGGACGTCATCCTGTTCAATACCTGTTCGGTGCGCGAAAAAGCCCAGGAGAAGGTTTTCACCGACCTGGGGCGCGTCAAGCACCTGAAGCTCGCCAACCGTGACCTGCTGATAGGCGTCGGCGGCTGCGTAGCAAGCCAGGAAGGCGCGGCGATAGTCGCGCGGGCGCCGTACGTCGACCTGGTTTTCGGGCCGCAGACGCTGCACCGGTTGCCGCAGATGATAGACGCGCGGCGCGCGAGCGGGCGACCCCAGGTGGACGTGTCGTTTCCCGAGATCGAGAAATTCGATCACCTGCCGCCAGCCCGCGTGGAAGGCCCGAGCGCGTTCGTATCGGTGATGGAAGGCTGCAGCAAGTACTGCACGTTTTGCGTGGTGCCGTATACGCGCGGTGAAGAAGTGTCGCGCCCGTTCGAGGATGTGCTCGTCGAGATCGCGGAGCTCGCCCAGCAGGGCGCCCGGGAAGTGACGTTGCTGGGGCAGAACGTGAATGCCTACCGCGGAACGACGGCGGAAGGCGCGAGTGCCGATCTCGCCATGCTGCTCGAATACGTGGCCGCCGTTCCGGGAATCGAGCGCGTCCGTTTCACCACGTCCCACCCGAAAGAGTTCAGCCAGCGCCTGATCGACGCGTTCGAGCGCGTAGAGCAGCTCGCCGGGCACGTTCACCTGCCCGTTCAGGCGGGCTCGGACCCGGTGCTGGCGGCGATGAAACGCGGCTATACCACGCTCGAATACAAGTCCATCGTTCGCCGGCTGCGCGCCCGGCGCCCCGATATTTCGATCTCTTCGGATTTCATCGTCGGCTTTCCGGGAGAAACCGAGGCCGACTTCGAAGCGACGATGAAGCTCATCGAGGAGGTCGGATTCGACGCGAGCTTCAGCTTCGTCTACAGCCGGCGGCCCGGCACGCCGGCGGCCGGGCTTCCCGACCCTGTGCCGCACGCGGTCAAGCTCGCGCGCCTGCACCGGTTGCAGGCAAAGATCGACGAGCACGCTCAGGCCATCAGCCGCGCGATGCTCGGCACCCAGCAGCGGGTGCTCGTGAAGGGCGCCGCGAGGAAGAACGCCGCGGAGCTGTCCGGCCGCACCGGTAACAACCGCGTGGTCAATTTTCCCGGCCCCGGGCGCCTCATCGGACAATTCGTCGATGTAACGATCACCGCCGCCCTGCCACACTCGCTCCGGGGCGAAATCGTAGCGGTCCACGCTTGAAACCCCTAGAGCTCTTCTTCCGCCCGGTCGACAATCAGCGGCTCGCCAACCTGTGCGGGGTGCTCGATGAACACCTGCGCCAGATCGAAACTGCGCTCGACGTCACCATCGCGCGCCGCGGCGAGCGCTTCGCCGTTACCGGCAACCCGGCGCAGTCGAAGCTGGCCGCCAAGGTGCTCCAGTCCTTCTACGACCGGGCAAAGGACGAGTTCACGCTGGAAGACGTGCAGCTCGGGCTGATCGAGGCGGCCGGGCCCGGGCACGGAAAGGCGCCGGAGGGCAGCCCCGCGCTCATGACCCGCCGCCACGACCTGCACGGGCGCACGCCGCGACAGGTTCAATACATGCAGAACATCCTCACCCACGACCTGACGTTCAGCATCGGCCCGGCGGGGACGGGCAAGACCTACCTCGCGGTGGCGTGCGCAGTGGACGCCCTGGAGCGCGAGGGGGTCAAGCGCATTGTCCTGGTGCGCCCGGCGGTGGAAGCGGGAGAGCGGCTCGGGTTTCTTCCCGGCGACATGGCGGCGAAGGTCGATCCGTACCTGCGCCCGCTCTACGACGCGCTCTACGATCTCATGGGTTACGACAAGGTGGCCAAGCTGTTCGAGCGCGGC
>CAZQJF010000655.1:0-2448 GCA_964593735.1 uncultured Streptomycetaceae bacterium
CAATAAGGACATCACGGCGTCGAATTCATGCACTTCGAATCCAATTGGGTGGCTTCGCCTGCGGGCGGTTTTGCGTAAGGAGTGTGTCGAGACAAAGTCCGGACACTCTCCTAGAGGCGTCCAAATACCGGCGCGAGCCAGTCGGCAATATAGTCCACGCCCACCTGCCGGTTGTCGACCTGGACGTGCTCGGCACCGCCGTCGCCGGCGGTGAAGACCTTGAACTCCTTCCGCTTCGAGCCGACAGCGTCGTAGAGCTTCTGCGCCGAATCGAGCGGGACGATCCGGTCGTTTTCCCCGTGGACGACAAGAAAGGGGCACTCGATGTTTCGCGCGACCTCCGCGAGGTCGAACCGCTTCGCCATTTCCACGGCTTCGTCCAGGTTCTCCGCGCCGAAGACCCACGGCACCTGGAAATGCGACTGCGCGCTCTTCTTCGCGTCTGTCCTGACCGCCTGGCGGATGGTGTCCACCCACTCCGCCATGTTCCAGTGCATCGCGCCGAAGGCGACGCACGCGGCGTAGCGCTTCTCGAACGCGCAGATGCGAGGCGCGTAGTACCCGCCGAAGCTGTAGCCCATCACCGCCACTTTTGCCGGGTCCACGTCCGCGCGCGAGGCGATGTAGTCGTACGCGGCGGTGCCCGCCACTTCGTAGTCGTAGCGGGTGCGGATGTTCCGCAACCGCAGCGCTTCGCCCTGCCCGGGCCCGTCGATCGCCAGCGTGTGCCAGCCGCGCCGCGCGAACTCGATCCCGTTGAAGAGCACGCTCATCTCCTTGCAGTTGTCCAGCCCGTCGAACGCGACCATCGCAGGGGCGCGCCCGGACACGCCCGGCGCCTTCAGGAACAGCGCGGGCAGCGTCTCGCCCTCGTACGGGACCTCCACCTTTTCCATGTTGGGATAGCGCCGCTCGAATCCGGCGTGCTGGCAGCGGATGGCCTTGCGCCCCATCTCGCGCTTGCGCTCGCCCGGCACGATGAAGCGCTCGGCGGTGAAGTAGTACATGCCGGCGCGCAGGTAGTAATCGCCGGCGGTGGCCCGCCGCCCCAGCGCGTCGGCTTCCTCGGCGAAGCGCTGCAGCCGCTCGCCCATGGCGGACCATTCCTCCCACCACGCATGCGGCTCGGTCTCGCGCTGCCGCAGCCGCTCGCACACTTCGTCGATTTCGCCGAGCGCCACCGCCCCGTAGGGCGCCATGCCCTTCGTGACGAGCGTTGCGTTGGACCACATGAAGTTGCCGGGGAAATGGTCGATCCAGGTCGGATGGGTCATCGGTGATGCTCGTCCGTCACAATGTGGAAAATCGCGGCAAAAACCGCGAGAAAGCCTTATACCACGAGGGGCGCGCCGCGAAAGCCTGCCTTATACTAGCAGCGCCGGGAAATCCAATGCCGTTCACCGCGAAGAAGCCAGCGACAGCATCGCTGCATGCGGGTGACGGGCAACCGTAAGGCGGCGTAATCGCGTCGCGTCCGCTTTCTGCAGAAAGGAATGGAAAAATGAATCATAGTGAGCAACGCAAGAAGTTCCGCGCGGTGCTGGCGGGATCCAGGTGCCTGTCGCCGGCGAGCGTGTTCGACCCGCTGTCGGCGCGCATTGCCGAGGCGGTCGGCTACGAGATCGCCATGCTGGCCGGATCGGTAGCGTCGAACTCGACGCTCGCGGCGCCGGATCTGATCGTGCTCACGCTGACCGAGTTCGCCGACCAGATCCGCCGCATCATGCGCGCGAGCCGGCTGCCGCTGCTGGTCGATGCCGATCACGGCTACGGCAACGCGCTGAACGTCATGCGCACCGTGCAGGAGCTCGATCATGCCGGCGTCTCGGCCATGAGCATCGAGGATACGCTGCTGCCGACACCCTACGGTCAGGCCGAGGGAACCGACGTGTTGATTTCGACCCCGGAAATGGTCGGCAAGCTGCGCGCCGCCGTGGAGGCGCGCGGGAATTCCGACGTCATGATCGCCGGGCGCACCGCGGCGCTCAAGGTGGAAGGCACGGAAGGCACGGTGGCGCGCGCGAAAGCGTACGCCGCGACGGGCGTGGACGCGATATTCGTCGTCGGCCTGGAATCCCTGGACCAGATTGCGGCCGTCCAGGCGGCTGCGAAGCTGCCGATCATCGTCGGCTCGGCGCCGGCCTCGCTCAAACGCGAGGAGCTGGCCGCGCGCGGCGCGCGCGTCCTCCTGCAGGGACACCAGCCGATCGCGGCGGCGGCCAAGGCCCTGCGGGAATGCTACGAGCACCTGCACAAGGGCGGCGCGCCGGCCGATCTGAAGGACAGGATCATCTCGGCGCAGGAGATGGACAAGCTCGTGAATGGGGCGGGGTACAAGAAGTGGCAGAGTGAATTTCTGCGCTGAGGAGCGCAGAAATTCACAAGCCGCGCCGCGCGCGGCACGGATCATGGTTTGTCGGCCACGGAATCACACGGAAGGCAAAACGC
>CAZQJF010000656.1:0-2447 GCA_964593735.1 uncultured Streptomycetaceae bacterium
GGTGCGGGCGCCGCCGCCGCCGGGGTGTCGGCGGCCGGCTTGTCCTGGGCGTGCGCCGGCAGGCCGGCGAAGCTCAATGCGCCGAATAAGGCGAGTACGGTCAGCAAGTGTCTCATTTCATCTCCCTTACGAAGTGCTTGGGTTACAGTGCCTCGGCGCCGGTCTCGCCGGTCCGGATGCGGATGACCTGATCGAGATCGTGCACGAAGATCTTGCCGTCACCGATCTTGCCGGTATTGGCGGATTTTTCTATCGCCTCGATTACCTGCTCGAGGAGGTCGCTCTTGATGGCGGCCTCGACTTTGACCTTGGGCAGAAAGTCGACCACATACTCCGCGCCGCGGTACAGTTCCGTGTGCCCCTTCTGCCGCCCGAAACCCTTGACCTCGGTGACGGTGATGCCGGTCACGCCGATGGCGGACAAGGCTTCACGGACCTCGTCAAGCTTGAACGGCTTGATGATCGCTGTAACCAGTTTCATTGCGTCTCCCGTTAAAAGGGGGCTGCCGTCTCTTCGGCAGCCCGTGCCCGCGATTGGCGTTAGAAGGTCTTTTGGAGGTAGATCGTGCCCGTGCCCTTGGCGATGTTGCGCGGATAGGGGCCTGCAGGCGTATCGGTCCTTGCGCCGTAGAAAGCGCTGTTGGCGCTGCTGGTGTCCGTGTAGAAGACCCCGATGGTAAAGTCCTTGGGCAGCGCGTAGCTCAGACCGATCTTCCAGTCTTCGTAGCTGGCGAGCGAGTTATTGCTGATCGCCAGGCCCGGAATCTGCCCGTCGTACTTCTGAATGCCGTAATGCGCCATCAAGGTCCAGCCGGTCATTCCCTTCGACAGGTCGCCGAGGGGGACGGTGGCGCCGAAGTCGATGTAGTAGCTGTTGCGGCTGTTGGGCAGGCCGAATGTCTTGTCGTCGATGCTGTGCGAATACTTGACCGAAAACCACTTCCAGCTGAGCCCGGCGTAGAGTTCGAGCGTGTCGGCCTTCGGACAGGCGAGGGCACCGTAAGCGCAAGCCGGTCTCGGTGTGGCATCCCCCGGATACCAGTAGTACAGCGCGCCCAGGTCGAGCGTCCAGTCCGGCGCGAATCCCCACTTGTAGCCGCCGTAAAAATCCCACTCCAGACTGCCGCCGGCGTTGTAGCCGCCGCCATCGCGCAGCCAGCTGATGTTGGAGCCCCAGGTACCGGCGTAGAAACCGCTGGAGTGGCTGTAGTCGAAACCGCCCTGCAGCGCAGGATCGCGATCGGTCTGGGTCAGGCCGCGAAATACGTACTGGCTGTAAAAACCTACGTTTCCGGTAAATGTGTGTGGTGATGCGGGCGCCGCGGGCGCTTGCGCCTGCGCGAGCCCGCATGAGAGGGCTGCGGCGACAGCGCCTGCCATCATGGTTTTCTTGAGCATGGGAATCCCCTTTCTCTATTGCCAATTGATGAAGCGTGCAATATTGCACGGGTAGGTAGAGCACAGATCGTGCCAATAAAAGTATACAAGTCATTCAAAGGGTTATCTCGCTGTTTCTGGGAAGCCGACACACGGCCGCACCGCCATGATGCGCCGGGCATTTATTTTTGCACCATGTTGGTGCAGCATCTTTTTGGGACGCCGCACCCAAGTCCATGAGATATCTGCCTAATCGATGTCACATCCTGGGGCGCAGGGCACTGTAGTAAATTCGCACCATTCCAATTGGTAAGGTGAGAGACATGGATAATCGCTTGCTGAACGAGGTCAACGAACGAGTGAGGTCCGTCCTGGCACAGGGGCCCGCCGCCGACCTGGAGAAGAACCTGAAGGCGATGCTGGCGAGTTTCTTCAGCCGCCTCGATCTGGTGACGCGCGAAGAGTTCGACGTGCAGCGGGAAGTGCTCGCGCGCACGCGCGCGAAGCTGCAGGAGCTGGAGGCAAAGCTCACCGAGCTCGAGAAGAAGTGACGGTGACCTCAGGTCTGGCGCGCTGTCCCGGTTTCTGAATTCCTCGGATCACGGATCACGGGTCACGGATCACGCTCTTCTCCTACTTTCGTCGTAGTCCATTGCACCGGCTCATCCGTTATTGGGATATCAGCGGATGGATTGGAGGGCGGGCCGATGTCGCTTGCCGTTGTCTACAGCCGGGCCTTGGCCGGGATGGAAGCGCCCCCCGTCACCGTCGAGGCGCACCTCGGCAACGGTTTGCCGAGCTTTACCATCGTCGGGCTGCCCGAAATCGAGGTGAAGGAGGCCAAGGACCGCGTGCGCGCGGCGTTGCAGAACGCACGCTTCGAGTTTCCCGCGCGGCGCATCACGGTCAACCTTGCTCCTGCGGACCTGCCCAAGGAGTCGGGGCGTTTCGATCTGCCGATCGCGCTCGGGATACTCGCCGCTTCGGGACAACTGCCCGTCGAGCACCTCGCGGAATACGAGTTTGCGGGCGAGTTGGCGCTGACCGGGGAGTTGCGGCCCGTGCGCGGC
>CAZQJF010000657.1:0-2445 GCA_964593735.1 uncultured Streptomycetaceae bacterium
AGAGCGGCGGCTCCGCCGCAGAAGTGCGCGAGATCGTGGAAGCGGTCTACCGCTCCGATTCGCGCCGTGTCCTCGCCACCCTGATCCGGCTGCTGGGCGACTTCGACCTTGCCGAAGAGGCGATGAGCGACGCCTTTGCCGCGGCGGTCGAGCAATGGCAGCGCGATGGCGTGCCCGCGAATCCCCGGGCATGGCTGGTTTCGGCCGGCCGCTTCAAGGCCATCGACGCCATCCGCCGCCGCTCCCGGTTCGATGCGCTCGAAGACGTCGCCGAGCAGGTCGAATCCCTCACCGCTGACACCTCGGCGTGGGACGGCGAGGACATCGAGAATATCGTG
This sequence comes from uncultured Streptomycetaceae bacterium, assembly GCA_964593735.1. GTDB lineage: Bacteria > Pseudomonadota > Gammaproteobacteria > Burkholderiales > SG8-41 > SG8-41. Next base: position 339 of record CAZQJF010000657.1, read on the forward strand.
GACGACCGGCTGCGGTTGATTTTCACCTGCTGCCATCCGGCGCTCCCGCCCGACGCGCAGATAGCGCTTACGCTGCGCGAGGTGTGCGGTCTCACGACGGAAGAAATTGCGCGCGCGTTCCTCACCGCCGCGCCCACGCTCGCCCAGCGTATCGTGCGCGCCAAGACGAAGATCCGCGACGCCGGCATACCCTACGAGGTGCCGTCGCGGGCCGAGTTGCCGGACCGGCTGGACGCCGTGCTCCGCGTGATCTACCTGGTGTTCAACGAGGGCTACTCCGCGTCATCGGGTGCGTCTGTCACCCGGCACGATGTCTCGGGCGAGGCGATCCGGTTGGGAAGGCTGCTGATGGAGTTGCTGCCCGAGCCCGAGGTCGCGGGACTGCTGGCGTTGATGTTGCTGCAGGAATCGCGGCGCGCCGCCCGTGCCTCGCCGGCGGGCGAGCTGATCCTGCTGGCCGACCAGGACCGCTCGTTGTGGAACCGGGAGCAGATCGCGGAGGGCTCCGCGCTGATCGAGCGGGCCCTGTCGTCGCGCCGCTTCGGCCCGTACACGATTCAGGCGGCGATCGCGGCGGTGCATGCCGAGGCGCCCGATGCCGCCGCGACGGACTGGGCACAGATCGTCGGGCTGTACGACGTGCTCGCGCGCGCCGACCCCTCGCCGGTGATAGAGCTGAACCGCGCCGTGGCGGTCGCCATGCGCGACGGCCCTGCCGCAGGCCTCGCCGTCATCGACGCCATCCTGGCGCGCGGGGATCTTTCGGACTACCACCTGGCACACTCGGTCCGGGCGGACCTGTGCCGCCGGCTCGGCAGAACGGCTGAAGCCCGGGCTTCCTACAAACGGGCCATCGAGCTCACCCGGCAGGAGCCGGAGCGGCGATTTCTGGAGCGGCGGCTGGTCGAACTGGAGCAATGACCGCCTCTGCGCCAACCAGTTTTACTGGGTATTTCAATAACTTAGGTTGAAGTAGTCATCCTCGCGAAGGCGGGGATCTAGTGACAAACAGAATCGCCTGGGTTCCCGCGTGCGCGGGAATGACGACTCCCTGGTGATTCAGAACTTTCCTCGGGGGGCTTGTCGATTTCGCAGATCTTCGTTCGACCATAGCTAGAGCCCGGGTCCATCCAGCCGAGTGCGTCCGGATGAACCCGTTTCCAAACCGACACGCAAAGGAGAAAATGTCATGCCGCAAGTAAAGCCCATTCCCGACGGGATGCACACGGTCACGCCGCACCTGGTTTGCGCCGGCGCGTCCGATGCCATCGAGTTCTACAAGAAAGCGTTCGGTGCAGTGGAAATGATGCGGATGGCCGGTCCGCAGGGAAAACTCATGCATGCCTGCATCCAGATCTGCGGTTCGCCCGTCATGCTGGCCGACGAATTCCCCGAGTGGGGCGGACTCGGGCCGAAGTCGCTCAAAGGCTCTCCGGTCACCATCCACCTCTATGTCGAGGATGTGGACGCATTCGTCAAGCGTGCCGTCGATGCGGGCGCGAAAATCACGATGCCGCTGGCGGACATGTTCTGGGGCGATCGTTATTGCCAGTTCGAAGACCCGTTCGGCCACCATTGGTCGGTCGCCACGCACATACGCGATATGACCCCCGAGGAGATGCAACAGGCGATGCAGAAAATGGCCGGCTGACCGCCACCCCGAAATCGCTCACCGCACCGGAGGAGTTCATGATCAAGAAAATCGCCATCGTCGTGTTCATCGCGCTCGTCGTGCTCATCGCCGGCGTCCTCATCCTTGCCGCGACCAAACCCGACACGTTCCGTGTCGAGCGCGCGGCGACCATCCAGGCGCCGCCGGAGAAGATCTTCTCGCTGATCAACGACTTCAAGGTCGGCAAGGACTTCGAGACCGGTCTCGCCAACATGAAAGCGGCCGCTGAAAAGAAGTAGGCGCCGGGCGCCGCCTGAACGGGAGAATGCGATGCCGGCAGTGATCTCCATCTCGCGCCTGACCAAGACCTACGCCTCGGGCCTGAAGGCGCTGGAGGAGGTCGACCTCGAGATCCGCAAGGGGGAGATCTTCGCCCTGCTGGGCCCCAACGGCGCGGGCAAGACGACCCTGATCAGCATCGTCTGCGGAATCGTC
>CAZQJF010000658.1:0-2442 GCA_964593735.1 uncultured Streptomycetaceae bacterium
TGTCCATCCTGTTAATCCTGTCTCCCCTGGATCGGCTTAAGGTAGTGCCATTGGTATCTGAGACGCCTCACCCAGGGGGAATGATGGGCAGCAGCAGATAAGCCTCGCGCCCGCCTCCCGCGTGCAGCGTGACGCGCCCGCCGAAGACATCGGGCGGGCGGTTGCCGGGTTCGTTGTGAGTCATGCCGCCGGTGCCTCGCGTCCCGTAATGGAACTTCTTTCCGAACTCGTTCAACTCGCCCTCGTACTCGTAATCCTTGCCGCGGACGGTCAGGGCCACCCGCCAGCCGGCGGGCACTACGATGCAGCTCGTTACGAGCTCGATTTCGCACTCGTAGACCTGCCCGGGCGTCAACGGCTCGACGCGGTCGTGCGGGTGCCAGGGCCGGTACGGCTTGCTCGTCTCCGGGTCGAGCCGGCGATGCGATGCACGGAGCCACCCGTTCGCGATCGGTGTGTTGGGGTCGGTGGAGCCCATGAACGTGAGCTCCCTGCCCGCGGGGTCGAAGACGCGAAGGATGAGGAACAGGTCGGCGTCCGCGGTGGTCGACGAGACGAATAGCCGGGCCGCAATCGGGCCGGTGATCTCCGTCTCTTTGTCGAGGGGGGGCATCGAGAACGTCACGCCGTTGCCGAGCGCTTCGTACTCGACCTGGCCCGCCTGCGCCACCGGTGTCGCGCTGAGCGCCTGCTTGGCGGGATCGAGGTAGAACTTCGTCCACCGGGTGCGTGCCAGCGGCCACTCCTGCTCGTGCCGCAGCACGAACTTCTCGCCGGGATGGCGGATATTGAGCTGCACGCGCGGCTGGCGCTCCCACCCGTTCGCGATGCCCTTGAGGAAGTGGTCGAAGAAACGCTTCTGCAGATCGAGGCCGTAGTCGCTCGAGAACAGCGACCAGTGCGAGTCGCCGTGGGCCTCCAGCCACTTCGGCGTGTCCTCGGGTGTTTCGGTGTAACCGTTGAAGTTGCCGCGCGGGTGGATGCCCTGGCCGCCCCAGTTCGCGCAGGTGAGCAGCGGCGTGCGCACCAGCGACAGGTCCGCCGAGCGCGAGCGGTGCCATTCGTCGTCGAGAGGATGCTTCTTAAGCGCTTCGTAAGCGTCCTCCCGGTTCTGCGCCAACTCCTCATCGGTAAACGTGACGGGGCCGGCTACGGATTCACCGGTGTTCGGGTTCTTCTTTGCCTTGTCGCCCCGGCCGTACTGGATGTTCGCCACCTGGTGCTTGGCCCAGCGCTCCTGGAACTGGCTCAGGATACCGCCGTGGTAGCCCGAATCACGATAGCGGTCGTTCTGCCCTTCCCACGGAATGATGGCGGCGAGATGCGGCGGATGCATGCCCGCGACGCGCCACTGGTTGCCCGCGTAGTACGAGATCCCGAGCATGCCTACTTTACCGTTGCTCCAGGGCTGGGTGCCCGCCCACTCGATGCACTGGTAGAGGTCTTCGACCTCCCGCGGGCTGCCGGGATCCATGAAACCGGGCGTCCAGCCGGCGCCGCGGGAATCCACGCGCACGACGGCGTAGCCGTGCGGGACCCATCGCTCGGGGTCGGTAGTCTCCCAGTTCTGATACTTGTTGGTCGACCCTCGCAGGATCTCCGGATAGTCGGCGACCATCTTTTCCCATTGCAGCGGATAGCCGTCCTGGTACGCGAGGCCCTTGCCGTAGATCCCGTAAGTCAGGATCACCGGGAAGCGGCCGTCCGCGACGGGACGGTACACGTCCGCGCGGAGTACGAGCCCGTCGTCCACGGTGATCGGCTGGTGCCACGTGATCCGCATGCCGTCGCGGACTTCGGTGCGCGCGTAAGGATCGGAAGCAGTGTTCATTGTTGTTACTCCTCTTGCGGCAAGATCATATTAAGCGCCTATCTTCTTCTTCAGCCGCTCGAAGTACTTGTCGAGGTCGACGACGAACCGGTCGTGCTCGGACTCGCCCACCTGCTCGACCTCGTCGTAGACCTTGACTTTGAACGAGAGCCGGCGCCGGTCGATGGCGACCAGTTCCGCCTCGGCCCGCACCTTCTTGCCGATGGGCGTCGCCGCCATGTGCCGCACCGTGATGGACACCCCCACCTGCCCTTGCCCGGGCTTGAGGTGCGGCAAAGCGAGCTGGTGCGCAGTGCTCTCGATCAATTGCGTCATGGACGGGGTCGAGAACACCTTGTACTCTCCGCGCGCGGTGCAGCGCGCTTCGTTGACGTCCCACTCGACCGTGTTTTTCATGCCGACTTTCAGCGTATCCATTTTGCTCCAATGTCATGAATGGCGATGCGTGGCATTGTAACTGAGGCTACATTCGGACCAGTTCGTTGCGGCACTGCGGGAAAGCGGATTTTTCCCCAAATGAAAACCGGCCGCGCGCCGGGCGCGGCCGTCAGTAACAACGACGGCGAATACCGGCGTTGTTACTCTATTCTCAGGCCGATCGCCTTGACCAC
>CAZQJF010000659.1:0-2442 GCA_964593735.1 uncultured Streptomycetaceae bacterium
CCGGGAGAGGGATTGAGGGTGAGGGAAAGAAGCTGCGCACTACAAGCTCATTTTGTTATGCACTCTAAACACCGTGCACAGGTCGAGAGCCACATCGGGGCCCATATCTTCATCTTGATACGGGCTCCAGGGTCATTGCGGCGACGGTGGTTTTGTTGCGGACAGCCGCCGGATGCTCCGGGAAAGCCACGGCAGCAGCACGAACCACTGGACGTAGCCCAGCGCGGTCAGCAGGCTCCATAACAGCACGCCTTCGGTGAGGATGCCGGGGACGAATTCGTTGCCGAGATAGAGCTCCAGCTTGAGTTTGTTGACCGCCATCAAACCGGCGTGTCCCAGCGGAAGGCTCAGAAAATACAGCGGCACCAGCGTGGACAGCGCCCTTCTCTCGTCGGCCTGGAGCTCGGGCCGCAAGAGCATGGCGGCGAGCATCGCGACCGACGCAAACAGCCAGGCAGCCGCAACGTAGCGCACGATACGGTGTTGGGGGACCAGCGTCACCTGGAGACAGCGGTTCGAAGCTTTCTCAAGAATACTCCCTCGCCCCGTGTTAACGGGGGAGAGCCGCGGAGCAGCGAGGGGCCGGGTTGGGGTGAGGGGCAACAAGCCAGAGAACCACAGGGAATATTGCAACGTCCCGCGCGACCCCTCACCCTAGCCCTCTCCCCAGGGCGGGGAGAGGGGATTCTTGAGATGAACTTACGTGAATTGTGATTCATGATTCGAGCTGCCACACGCGTCACTTCGTCACCCCATCACCTCGTCACTTCACGGGCGCCGGGTGTATGTTATCCACCCAATACACTTCCTCGGGCTGCTCCACCACGGGAATGTCGAGGTTCACCACCACGGGCTCCTGCCCGCTGCGCACCAGCACGCACGACAACGGCTCGTCGTCGTTTGCATTGATTTCCTGGTGCGGCACGTAGGGCGGAACGTAGATGAAATCGCCCGGGCCCGCTTCGGCGACGAACTCCAGTTTGTCGCCCCAGCGCATGCGCGCGCGGCCGCTGACGACGTAGATGACGCTTTCGACCGGCCCGTGATGGTGGGCGCCGGTCTTGGCCTTGGGATGAATCACCACCGTTCCGGCCCACAGCTTTTCCGCACCGGCCCGGGCGTGGGTGATCGCCGCGGCGCGATTCATGCCGGGCGTCTGAGCGGTGTTGATGTCGAGCTCGCCGGCATGCACTACCCGCACGCCGTGAAACTTCCATTTCGATTCCTTTGCATTTCCGGGCATTTGGGTCTCCTCGGGTCAGTGTTGACGGTTCATTCATTCCGGAAAGGATACGCAATGCTTGATCTCGAGGGCAGGGTCGACCTGCAACTACCGCAAATGGGGTCTGCCGCGATAGGCTATATTTCGCATACTGAGCCTCGCGCACCGCGACGCCGGAGGCGCGCCCTGACAACAACAACGGAGCGGATCATGAAATCATACTGGATCAAGGGGGAGGACGGCCGCACTGCCCTCGAGTTGCGCGACGTGCCGGTGCCTGCGCCCGCGGCCGGCGAATTGATCGTGCGGATGCGCGCCACCTCGCTCAACCGCGGCGAGCTGCTCGCTGCCATCGGCCTGCACAGCGCCAGGGAGCCGAAAGTCCTCGGCAGCGACGTGTGCGGTGAAGTACACGCCGTCGGCGAAGGCGTCACGGGGTTCAAGCCGGGCGACCGCGTCGTCGGCCGGGGCCGGGGCGCTTGTGCCGAATATGCGCGCCTGCCCGTGCACCAGGCGGCTCCGATACCCGAGCGTCTCACTTTCGAGCAGGCGGCGGCGCTGCCGGTCGGGTACACCACGGCATACGAGATCCTCTATCCGTTCGGCCGCCTGAAATCCGGCGAGACGCTGCTGGTGGCCGGGGCGTCGTCCGGCGTGGGGGTCGCCTGCGTGCAGATCGGCAACGTGATCGGCGCGCGCGTCATCGGCACTTCGGGGTCGGCGGAAAAGCTCGCGCGGCTCAAGACGATCGGTCTGGAAACCGGTATTCGGGCGCGCGGGGGCGGCTTTGCGTCGCAGGTGCTGGAGGCAACCGGCGGGAAAGGCGCGAACCTCGCCGTCAATCTCGTGGGGGGCACCGCTTTTCCGGACTGCGTGCGCTCGCTCGCCAACAAAGGGCGCGTGGCAATCGTCGGCTACGTCGATCGCACGTTCGAAAGCACGTTCGACCTCGAGGCGGTCCACAGCAAGCGCCTGCAGATATTCGGCGTCTCGAACTCGCACGTGACGCAAGAGGAACGAATCGACGCCTGGCGCGGCTTCGTGCGCGAAGTGCTCCCCGCATGCGCCGACGGCCGGATCGTGCCCGTGATCGACAAGGTATTTCCGTTCGACCAGCTCCCGGCGGCAAAGGCCTATGTGGACTCCGACGCGCAATTGGGAAAGGTGGTCGTGCGCTTTGGCTAGCAGCCTGTCGGACTTGAAGTTCCGACACGCTGCTA
>CAZQJF010000660.1:0-2439 GCA_964593735.1 uncultured Streptomycetaceae bacterium
ACCCGCTCCACACTTATCCGGCGATCGTTGCGTACGTGCTCCTCCTCGTCCCGCATGTAAGCCGGCTGGCCGCATTGGGGTTGCTCATCCATATGGCGCTCGACGCGCTGGACTGCATATTGATGTGACACCGCGCGACGGAAGGGTACTCGCGCTAGCGCGGAAATATGAGATTGATCGTGAAATTTACTGTCGGCATAGTCGTCCCGTTCCTGGGCGGTGCCGTCATTGCTACTGGTTCGCGACGTTGCCCGGTGGCATTCCAGCCTCGATACACCCGCGGCGGGTCAACTTGAGCCAGATTGCGACGGCCAGGAGCACAACGCCACCCAGCGCCAGATAGAGGCGCACCGGTTCGTAGTATTCCAGAAGCAGCGCGCTTCCGAACAGCAGCACGAGAATCTTATTGCATACGGGGCAGGCGATACCGAGAAACCCGATAACGCTGCCGGTCCCGGCCGTTCGGGTTCCGCAATCGGTCCGCGGCAGGCCAACATAGACCCCCGCCAGGGCCGAGAGCAGAAGCAGGAGAATGATCTCGAAGCCGCCCGTGGGAGTCATCCTCATGAACAGAGGGTTCTCCCAGAGCGCTGCGACAGTGCCGAGGCCGGCGAACATCGCTGCCGCGACGCCGAGACCCAACGCAATTCGCCTGACTGCAGGCTTGAGCATCTGCGTCCTAGGACTGGCGGGCAGGGGAGCGCTATTTCGCCGGCTCGATCTTCGTGACGGTGTAGGCGCCTCCTACCTTGTCGGCCGTGAATTTGATCTTGTCGCCGGGTTTCACCTGGTCGAGCATTGCGGCGTCCTTGACCTGGAACACCATGGTCATCGGCGGCATGCCGAGGCTTTCGATGGGACCATGACGGATGGTCAGTTTCTTCGCGTCCTTGTCCACCTTGCGCACTTCTCCATCGGCGAGTTGCCCGGCGCCCGGGGAGGTCGCGGCCGTCCCTTGGTGGTGGGCTTCGACCGCAAGTGCCGGAAGCGGGAGCGCCGCAGCGATCAATAGGGCTGCAATAATGCTGCGTTTCATGATGGTCTCCTTTCAGATTGTCAACGGTAACTCTGGTAGATGGCGGTCGTGCCGTCGGGCTTCACGAGTAGCACGTCGTAGGGCTGTGGCTTATCGCTCGGCATGCCGGGCGAGCCGGCGGGCATGCCGGGGACGGCGAGCCCTTTCGCCTTCGGCTTCTCGGCGAGCAGACGCCTGATCTCGCGGGCGGGCACGTGCCCCTCGATGGCGTAGCCTTCGACTACTGCGGTGTGGCAGCCGCCGGCCTTCTCCGGAATTCCGTGACGGCGGCGGATCACGCCCGTATCCTCGACATAGTTTGGCTTCACCCGGAAGCCGTTCGCGCGCAGATGATCCATCCACGCGCTGCAGCAGCCTCAGTCGGGATTGAGATAGACGCCCACTTCCGGTGACGGGGCGGCAGGGGCTGCTCCCTGCGCGATGGCGGCTGTAAGCGCCAGCGCGCCCAATGCCGATGTGATCAGTCTGGATGCTTTCATCCGGTTCTCCTTTGACGATGGTCGGTTCCGTGAGTCAGGATTTGAACGCAGGCGCGAAGGGAAGGTTTGCGGCCGCTCTTCATTTGACGATGACTTTGCCCGTCATGCCGGCATCGTAGTGGCCGGCGATCAAGCAGGCAAAATCAAATTCCCCGGTTTTTGTGAATTGCCAGATGATTTCTCCGGTCTTGCCGGGCGCGACGTGCGTCATGTAGGGCTCGTCGTGCTCCATTCCGGGGAATTTCTTCATCTGCTCGGCGTGCTCCTTCAGTTCCTGCATTGTTCCAAACACCATTTCGTGCAGGATTTTGCCATCGTTTTTTGCCACGAACCGGATAGTCTCGCCCCGCTTGACCGTGATGCGCGACGGGTCGAAACGCATCTTGTCACTCATGTGGAAAGTGACGGTGCGCGTGACTTTTTTTGGGTCTCCGGCTTTGCCGAACGCTTTCTCCTCCGACAACTGCGCGGCGGTGAATTTGTTTGCATGGGGCTTTTCGCCGTGCGCATAGGCGCCGGCGGAGACAATGCCCAGGGTGATAGTTGTTGCAAGCAGCAAGCGTTTCATTTTCGATTTCCTTGAGGCTGGGTTGTAAAATCGGTTGATGTCGTCAAAGCCGCGCGGCGTCCCGTCCCGCGCGTCACAAGCGGTAGTTCAGTGATTGGCGTGTCCTCCAGACGGTTTGCGCACACGAATTTCGCGCTCGGGCGATGTGCCTTGCGTGGCGCGTCTTGATTCGGGTGCCGCACGCGCGGCCGTGGGTGCGGCGCCACTCCACTCGTATGCGACAGTGCCCGGCGGTTGCTTGTGCCAGCCCGGATCCTTGAAATCGCCCTTCGCGAGGCCCTCGCGCACCTTCACCACCGTGAACATGCCGCCCATCTCGATTGGACCGTAGGGACCAGCGCCAATCATCATCGGCA
>CAZQJF010000661.1:0-2431 GCA_964593735.1 uncultured Streptomycetaceae bacterium
CAACACCCGAACCGGCGCCCGGCGCTGCGCCGCCCGCGCCAGCTCCGCGCGATACCATCAAGGTGAGCCGCGGAGCCGCGGCGCCCGTTGTCCATCCGTTGCTGAACGATGCCTACAGCGCGCTTCAGTCGGGGGAATTCGACCGGGCGCAGCGGGGCTACGAGCGTATGCTCGGCTCGGATGCGCGCAACAGCGACGCGCTGCTCGGGCTCGCGGCGATCGCCACGCTCGAAGGCAGGAACGACGACGCGGTCCGGCGCTACATGCAGGTGCTCGAGCTGGAGCCGCGGAACGCGCTCGCGCAGAGCAGCCTGATCGGCTTGCTCGGACGCGCCGATCCGCTCGCCGCGGAAAGCCGGCTCAAGCACCTGATCGCGCGCGAGCCGTCGGCTTTTCTTTACTTCACGCTCGGCAACCTGTACGGCGACCAGTCGAAGTGGGCCGCCGCTCAACAAGCCTGGTTCCAGGCGCATCAACTCGAGCCGCGCAACCCCGACTATGCGTACAACCTCGCCGTCGGCCTGGAGCACTTGAGCCAGGGCAAGCTCGCCCTCGGCTACTATCGCCGCGCGGTGGAGCTCGCCGGCAGCGCCGCCCAGCCCCATTTCAACCTCGCGCTGGCCCAGGACCGCATCAGCAAACTCGCCTCGCAGGTAGAATAAGCACCCAACTCGCCTCCGTCGCACGCGCGTGAGGCGCGTGAGAAGGTTCCATGGCCGAGCAACGCAAAAAACTCCGTCTCGGAGAGCTGCTGATTCAGCAGGGGCTGATCACCACCGATCAGCTCTCGATCGCGCTCGCCGAGCAGCGGCACAACCACGTCCCCATCGGGCGCCTGCTGGTGCGGCTCGGGTTCGTCACCGAGAGCGCGATCCGCGACATCATGGCGCGGACCATCGGCCAGGAGTCGATCGACCTGGCGCAGGTGGTGGCCGACTCCGAGGCGCTGCGGCTGGTGGCGCAGGAATTCGCGCGCCGCAACCGCGTGCTGCCGATCGCGTACGATCCCGCCGAGCACGTGCTGACGATCGCGACCACGGAAATCTTCAACGTGGTCGCGATGGACCAGCTGCGCGCGATGCTCGGCTCGCACGTCGAGATCAAGACGCTGCTCGCGAGCGCGGCCCAGCTCGAGGACTACATCGACCAGTTCTACGGCTACGAGCTGTCGGTGGACGGGATCCTGAAGGAGATCGAAACCGGAGAGATCGACTACGACAGCCTGCAGGTCGGCGGGGACGAATACACGCAGCCGATGGTGCGGCTGGTCAACGCGCTGCTCGTCGACGCGGTGAAGCGCGGCGCGTCCGACATCCATTTCGAGCCCGAATATGCGTTCATGCGCATCCGCTACCGGATCGACGGCGTGCTCGAGACGGTGAGAAGCCTCCACAAGACCTACATGCCCGGCATCACCGTGCGGGTCAAGGTGGTGAGCAGCATGAATATCGCGGAGACGCGATCGCCGCAGGACGGCCGGCTGTCGCTGACGCTGAACGGGCGGCCGATAGACTTCCGGGTATCGACGCAGCCCACGATCTACGGCGAGAACATCGTGCTGCGCGTGCTCGACCGGGAGAAATCCATCATCAGCATGGACCGCATGAACCTCGCGAAGGGCACGCTCGCCAAGCTCGACCTCATGCTCGCCCGCCCGGAAGGCATCCTGATCGTGACCGGGCCGACCGGCAGCGGAAAAACCACGACGCTTTACTCGCTGCTCGCCCAGGTCAACGACGAAACCGTCAACATCATGACGCTCGAGGATCCGGTCGAATACCCTCTGACGCTGATGCGGCAGACCTCGGTGAACGAGGTGGCGCGCATGGACTTCGCGGACGGCATCCGCTCGATCATGCGTCAGGACCCCGACATCATCCTGGTCGGAGAGGTGCGCGACAAGGAAACCGCCGAGATGGCGTTTCGCGCGGCCATGACCGGGCACCAGGTATTCACCACCCTGCACACCAACTCGGCGCTCGGCGCATTCCCGCGCCTCACGGACATCGGCATCCAGCCCGACATCATGGCGGGCAACATCATCGGCGTGATCGCCCAGCGGCTTGTGCGCGTGCTGTGCCCGCATTGCAAGGAACAGTACGCCCCGGCGCCCGAAGAGCGCCTGCTGCTGGGCAGCGCGGGGCAGAAGCTTTCTTACGTTTATCGCCCGGCGGGATGCAAGCTGTGCGAAAACAAGGGCTACAAGGGCCGCACGGCGATCATGGAGATTCTGCTCATGGACGGCGATCTCGACGAGCTCGTGGCGCGGCGCGCAACCGCCAAGGAATTGCGCGCGGCCGCCCTCACCAAGGGATTCCGGTCGCTGGCGGAGGAAGGCATTGAGCGCGTGATCGACGGTTCCACCAGCATCGCCGAAGTGGCCCGCTCGGTGGACCTCACCGGGCGCTTTTGATCGTGCCTCTCAACGTTC
>CAZQJF010000662.1:0-2422 GCA_964593735.1 uncultured Streptomycetaceae bacterium
AGGGGCTCGTCAGCGAGGTCTACAACGGCGACAACCGCGAGCACGGACCCGCAATCGCCCGCCTGATCCAGGACGAGCTTGCCCCGCGCGTCGCCGGGATGGACATTCTCGAAGTCGAGCGCGCGTGGGGGGCGATGTTCGACTTGGGCCATACGAGCCGCGACCGCAAGACGCTGCTCGAAGCCATAGCCTGCGTCGATTGCGCCCTGTGGGACCTCGTGGGGAAGTCGCTGGGCAAGAGCGTTGCCGCCCTGCTCGGCGGGAGCCGCGAGCGCCTGCCCATCATTTCCATCGGCGGCTATTACATGGAGGGCAAGACGCTCGCCGACATAGGCCGTGAAATGGCGCTGTACCGCGACGCGGGCATGGCGGGCTGCAAGTTCAAGGTCGGCGGCCTCGCGCCCGAGGAGGATGCGAAGCGCGTGCAGACCGCGCGCCAGGCGGCCGGGCCGGGTTTCATCCTGGTCGTGGACGCCAACCGCGGCTGGAACGCGCAGGACGCGATCCGCTTCGCGCGGCTCGTCGAGCCTCTCGACATCGGCTGGTTCGAGGAGCCCTGTCACTGGTACGACGACGTGGCGCTGATGGCGCGAGTGCGGCAGTCGACGACGATCCCCGTCACCGCGGGCCAGTCCGAGATCACCAGCCACGCCATCCGGCGGCTGGTGGACGCGGGCGCGGTGGATTTCGTCAACTACGACGTGTCGGAAGGCGGGGGCGTCACCGACTGGCGCCGGGCCGCCGCGCTGTGCCATGCCGCCGGCGTGCAGATGGCGCACCACGAGGAATCGCAGATCTCGCGGCACCTCCTCGCCGGCGTGCCGCACGGCACTTACATCGAGTGCTTCGCCGATCCGGAGCGCGATCCTGTGTGGCAAACGATGTGGGCGAACCGGCCGCGCGTCAAGGACGGCCACATGGAAGTCTCGAAAGAGGCGGGTTTCGGCATCCAGCTCGACTGGGACATGGTCAAGCGTTACCGCGTCGCGTGAAAAAAGTGACCGGTGACCACTCACCGGTTGAAACTCACCGCTTTTTCACGCTGATCGCCGTCAATATCCCCTGCATGATCGCCAGCGGCGTCGGCGGGCAGCCGGGAACCGCGACATCGACCGGTATTACGTTCGACACCCGCCCGCGGCTCGCGTAGCTCTCGCCGAAAATGCCGCCGGTGCAGCCGCAGTCCCCGGTCGCCACGACCAGCTTGGGTTCCGGCGTCGCGTCGTAGGTCCGCTTGAGCGCGGTTTCCATGTGGCGCGACACCGGGCCGGTGACGAGCAGCATGTCCGCATGCCGCGGGCTCGCGACGAACCTGATGCCCAGTCCTTCCAGATTGTAGTACGGGTTGTTGAGCGAGTTGATCTCCAGCTCGCACCCGTTGCACGAGCCGGCATCCACGTGACGGATGGTGAGGGCGCCGCTGAAGTGCTCCAGCACGTCCGCGCGCAGCCGCTCGCCGGCGACGCGCAGCGCCTCGTCCGGCTCCGGCGGCGTTTCGGTCTTGATGCCGGTGACGGCGATCTGTTTCAGCAGGTGATACATAAATGCAATCTAACCGCCAAGGCGCCAAGGCCGCCAAGGAAATCTTGAATGAAACTCAGGGGCCATGCACGGGCGAAATCGAATTCGATTGAGCTTCATCGCCCTCTGATCCTGTTCGCGAAAGTCTGCGTCAGTCTGCTGTTCCATTATCGATTCTCTTGGCGATCTTGGCGGCCTTGGCGGTTCATATCTACAAGTCGTGTCCGCTGTACGACAGATTGAACGACTTGTTGATCAGCGGGAAATCGGGAACGATGTTGCCAATCACCGCGCGTTCGAGCAACGGCCAGTTTTGCCACGACGGGTCGTGAGGGTGGCAGCGGCGTATGCCGCCGTGCGGCCCGGCTTCGAGCGCAACCAGAACTTCGCCGCGCCAGCCTTCGACCCAGCCCACGCCGAACGCCCCTTCCGGCGGCGGGGACACCGGGGCAACCAGTTCGCCGAACGGCAGACGCTCCATGATCAGGCGCGACAGCCGCAGCGACTCGAAGATCTCCTCGAAGCGCAGGGTCACCCGCGCGGCAACGTCGCCGTTGCGGTGCGTCGCCATGCGAACGTCGAGCTCTTGATACGGCGTGCACGGGAATTGAGCGCGCAGGTCCCACGCCTGGGCGCTCGCGCGCCCTGCAATGCCGGTCAATCCGAGCCGGGCGGCGAGCTCGGGCGCGACTCGTCCGCAGTTGATGAAGCGGTCCTGCAGCCCGGCGTGCTCGTCGTAGATGTACTTGAGGTCCCTCACGGTGTCCTGGAGCACTTCCATCTCGCGGGTCATGAGCGCTATCGCCTCCGGGGCGATATCGCGCGCAACTCCGCCGGGCACGATAACGTCCATCAGGTAACGGTGACCGAACACGGTTGCGTTGGTGCGCAGCACGTCCTC
>CAZQJF010000663.1:0-2419 GCA_964593735.1 uncultured Streptomycetaceae bacterium
CTCCCCCAGCCCGGCCTGATCGGCTTTACGGGGGATGAAGCGCAAAGCTTTCTGCACAACCAGTTGACCTGCGACGTCAACGCGCTGGGAATCGATCAAAGCGTCTACGGCAGCTATTGCACGCCCAAGGGCCGGGTCCTGGCGACGTTCCTGTTGTGGCGCACGACGGCCGGGTATTTCATGCAGCTCCCCTCCCCGCTGCGCGAGGCGATCCAGAAGCGGCTCGCGATGTACGTGCTGCGCGCGAAGGTGAAGGTGCTGGATGCGGGACCGCTCTGGACGATGATTGGACTCTCCGGCGAAGGCGCGGCATCACGGCTCGAACAGTCTTTTGGAGCGGTCCCGCATAATGAGCACCAGATTTTAAATTTTCCAGATACAACCATCCTGCGGTTGCCGGGAGACCGCTACGAAATCCTTATGTCCCAAAATAGTGCGCCGGCGACCCGTGAGAACCTCAAGAATGGCACCGAGCCGATGTCGCCGGCGCACTGGGAATGGCTCGAGATCCGCGCCGGCATACCCACGATCACGCCGGCAACACAGGAATTGTTCGTGCCGCAGATGATCAATCTCGATCTGATCGGCGGACTATCCTTCAGCAAGGGCTGCTACCCCGGCCAGGAGATCGTGGCGCGCATGCACTTTCTCGGCAGGCTCAAGCAGCGGATGTACCTCGCGCATCTCACTACTGACGAATCCCCGCAGCCGGGCGACAAGCTCTACAGCGCCGACTTGGGCGGTCAAGCCAGCGGCACGGTGGTGAATGCCGCGCGCTCGCCGGACGGCGGTTATGACGCGCTGGCGGTCATCCAGATCTCCAGCGCGCAGGATTCCAGCCTCCATTGGAAAGCGCCCGACGGCCCGGTGCTGAAGCTCCTGCCGCTCCCGTACGAGGTGTCAGCTTCGGCCTAGCAACGAGTCCCGAGTCTTTAGTCCCCATCTCAAAAACGGAGATCCGACAGGATTAACAGGATAAACAGGATGGCAGGTTGTTAAAACATCCTGTAAATCCTGTCATCCTGTCTGTTCTTGACGTTGACTGAAGCGCATACCGGGGTTTTTGAGATAACTTTTAGTCCCTAGTCGCGTGGCGAATTGCGACGTGGTCGTGGTCGGGCTCGGCGCCATGGGCAGCGCGGCGCTCAACGCGCTCGCGCACCGTGGCGCGCGCGTGCTCGGCATCGAGCGCTTCGCACCCGGCCACGACAAGGGTTCCTCGCACGGCGGAACGCGCGTCATCCGGCTCGGCTATTTCGAGCACCCGTCGTACGTGCCGCTCCTGCGCCGGACCTACGAGCTGTGGCGCGAGTTGGAAGCAGCGAGCGGACAAGCG
This sequence comes from uncultured Streptomycetaceae bacterium, assembly GCA_964593735.1. Classification (GTDB taxonomy): domain Bacteria; phylum Pseudomonadota; class Gammaproteobacteria; order Burkholderiales; family SG8-41; genus SG8-41. The sequence continues at coordinate 1,337 of CAZQJF010000663.1, forward strand.
CTCCTGCACGTCACGGGCATCGCCGAGATCGGCGCGCCGGATGGCACGGTGGTGGCGGGTACGCTGCTGGCCTCGCGCACGCACGGTCTGCCGCACGAAGTGCTGAACGCCAAGGCGCTGATGGAACGGTTTCCTGCCTTCCGCATTCCTCCCGATTTCATCGGCGTGGTGCAGCCCGATGGCGGATTCGTGGCGGTCGAGCCGGCGATCGAGGCCCAGCTCGCGCTGGCGAAAACCGCGGGCGCGGAAGTCCTGACCGGCACGGCGGTGGGCTCCATCGCGCCGCGCCGCAATGGCGTAAGCATCAGCGTCGGCGGCCGCAGCATCGATGCGGGTACGGCCATCGTATCGTCCGGGCCGTGGGTGAAGCGGCTCCTGCCCGATCTTCCGGTACAGATCCGCGTGACGCGGCAGGTCATGGCCTGGTTCCAGCCGATCAACGCGGACGCGGCGCCCTTTGCCGCCGGGCGCTTCCCGGTGTTCGTGCTCGAAAGCCGCCACGGCGTGCATTACGGCTTTCCGCCGCAAGGCACGGACGGGGTGAAGGTCGCGAAGCACCACCACCGCGACGAGGCCGTCGATCCGGACCGGCACGAGCGCGCCATCTCCGCTGGCGACGAGGCGTTGATCCGCTCCGCGCTCGCCGACCATATCCCGGCGGCCAACGGCAAGCTGCTGGCCGCGAAAACCTGCCTCTACACCATGACCCCGGATGGCGATTTCATCATCGACCGGATGCCCGGCGCGCCGAACATCATCGTCGCCTCGCCGTGCTCCGGGCACGGCTTCAAATTCGCGCCGGTGATCGGCGAAATCCTCGCCGACCTCGCAACCGCCGGAACGACGCAGCATGACATTTCACGCTTCCAGATCGGCCGGTTCCGCTGAACGCTAACGGATGCGGCTGGAAAGAGTGGCTCGTAGCTCGTCACTCGTGGCTGGTGCCCCAGGGCGAAACGCGAAATCGGAACGCGCAGGAAGACACGAGTAACGAGCAACGAGTAACGAGCCACCCCTTGAGGAAAAATTCAGGTCCAGGTCCGAAAATATAGCTCCCGCTTTGCTTACCAGAAGGCGACGACA
>CAZQJF010000664.1:0-2417 GCA_964593735.1 uncultured Streptomycetaceae bacterium
CGGTCAAAATTCGGGGACAGACCTGACGTTTGGGTCTGTCCCCGATTTTGACTCCCCTGCGCTGCTCGCCAAGGCCGGCGGCTGCGCAACTCACTTACCATTTCGGTTCTCAGCACTTAGTCGTGGACGGTTCCCGGGACACGCGAACACCGACACCCTTACGACCCATGCTTCCGCCAGAAATCCGCGGGCGTGATGATCGAATAGCGCTGCGCAAGTGCCAGCAGATCTTCATCGCCGGTAATAAGGTAGTCGGCCTTCGCGGCGAGCAGCGTGCCGAGTATTGGCACGTCGGCCGCGTCGCGGACGGCGGAGCCTTCGAGCGGCTGCGGTTCGACGATATCGGCCTGGATGGCGAGGATGTCGATGAGGTCGGCGAAGTCGTTCGGCCCCCAGTTCAGGCGGTGGTTAAGGCGCGGCAGGACGCGGGCAAGTTCGTCGAGGATATAGCGCGAGAGGACCACGTCAAACGCGCCCTGGCGCCAGGCGCCGACAATGCGACCGGGCACGCTGGCGGGATATGCGAGGCCCGATACCAGTACGTTGGTATCGAGCACCACCCGCAGATTGGGCAAGGCTCAGCCTTTCTTGCGCTTGCCGGAGGCTTTCGGTTTGGCACGCTCGGCTGCTGCCGCGCGCTGGATTTCGGCCATGCCTTCTTCCTCGGGCACGGCGGCGTAGGCTTCTGCCAGGCGCGCGGCGAGCGCGTCGAAGCGTTCCTGCATGCGCCGGATGCGCTCGAACAGCTTTGCATCGATCAGGACCGCGACGGCGCGCCCGTCCTTGTTGATGACGATGCTGTCACGGCGGAACTGCACCTGGCTGATCATTTCGCCCAGATTCTGGCGGAAGGCGACGGCGTTGGTTTCCGTGATCATGTCGTGCCTTGAATGCTGTTCATATTGACCATGCTGATCATTATGATCATACTGGAGGCGTTGTCAAGGGACTTGCCTGCACTAGTTTCGCGGACTTTGGCGCGGCCGCGCACCCTTCAGATCATCCCTCATCCCTCATCCTTCATCCCTCATCCCTCATCCCTCGCCGGCAATTCCGGCTACTTCCTCAGGAATTGCCGGCTGAGATCCACCACCCGCGCCACGTCGTCCTGATTGTTGTAGAGGTGAAAGGCGAAGCGCAGCGTGCCGCGCCGGATCGACAGCTTGACGTCGTTCTCGACGAGATGGTCGTAGAGGCCCTGGATGCGCTCGTCGCCGGCGCCGTAATGGTTGTCGCTCAGCTGCCCGACCGTGACGATGCTGCCCAGGTGCGGTCCGGGCGCGCCGCCGGAAACCGGTAAATCCAGGTCGATCATGCCCTGGGCGAGGGACCGCGCCAGGCCGGTGACGTGGCGCTCGATGCGCTCGGTGCCGAGCGCGTTCAACTCCGCCAGCGAGGCGTGCACGGCGGCCGCGCCGGCGTAGTTGTAATTGCCGCAGTCGAAACGCCGCGCGCCGGGCATGAGCCGGTACTCGTCGCTGCCCATGCTCGCCTCGTGCGCATCGGCGTCGCCCAGGTCCACGCCGAAGCGCGCAAGGTACGCCGGCTCGATTTTTTCGGCCCACTCGCGCCGGCAGTAGAGAAAGCCCATCCCGTACAGGGCGAGCAATCCCTTCTGGGTCGATACGGTGAGCGCGTCGATCTTCGAACGCTGCACGTCCGTGTGCAGTATCCCGCCCGACTGGGCGGCGTCCACCAGCAGCAGTATTCCGCGGCTGCGGCAAACCTCGCCCAGTTGATCCACGTCGGTGCGGAAGCCCGGCGCGAAGCTCACGGTCGCAACCGTGATGATCCGCGTCCCGCTGTCCACGCGCTTGATGATCTCGTCCACCGGGATGTGCCCGTCGCGCGGAGCGACCTCGCGCACCTCCAGGCCGTAGCGGCGCATGTTGAGCCAGGCGTAGACGTTGTTCGGATGCTCCAGGGCGGGGCACAGGATGACGTTGTCGCCGCGCTGCCAGTGAAAGCCGGTGGCGATCATGTTGACGCCCTCGGAGACATTCTTGGTGTACGCGATCTCGTCGGCGTCGGCGTTGATCAGCTTCGCGAAACGCCCCCGGGTCTCTTCGATGACCTCGAAGAAGCGCTCCTTGTCCCCGCCGTTGTGCTGGTAGTCGTCGAGGTGCGCGTCGAGCGCGGCGCGGGTCGAGCGCGAAAGCACGCAGCGCGCGGCGACGTCGAGATAGGTCCAGCGCTCGAGCGCCGGGTAGTTCGCGCGCGCCGCCGCGATGGGATCGGATTCTTCAGGCTGGTTCATGGTCGGTTCCTGTGCCCGGCTCGATCGAGAATCAAGAAAACCGGATTTGCCACAGATAAACACAGATTATCTGTGGCTTGAACGGTTTACTACGTAAGAGTGCATACAAAATGAAGCTTGTAGCGCGCAGCTTCTTTCCCTCACCCTCAATCCCTCTCCC
>CAZQJF010000665.1:0-2416 GCA_964593735.1 uncultured Streptomycetaceae bacterium
CGGCAGCGACTGCAGGCCGCCGGCGGAGATGGCGCGCGCGCCGTAAGCGAGGCGCTTGCCGCCTTCGAGGAACGGCCGGATCGCGGGATGCGTCTTGTAGCGCTGGAATTCCTGGTACGGGTCCAGATGCGGATTGGTGTAGCCCAACCCGACGACAAAGCCGATGGCTACCAGGTTGTTTTCCATGTGGTAGCAGAACGAGCCGCCGTACGTATCGGACGGCAGCGGCCAGCCGGCGGTGTGTATCACCAGTCCCTGCTGGTGCTTTTCGGGCTTGATTTCCCACAGCTCCTTCAGGCCGATGCCGTAGACCTGCGGGTCGACGCCGTCGCGCAGCTTGTAACGCTGCTGCAGCTGTCTGCCGAGATGCCCGCGGCAGCCTTCCGCGAAGAAAACGTACTTGGCGTGAAGCGCCATGCCCGGCTGAAACGCATCCGTCGGCTTGCCGTCGCGTCCCACGCCCATGTCGCCGGTCGCCACGCCTTTGACGCCTCCGTTCTCCGTGTAGAGGACTTCGGCGGCGGCAAATCCCGGAAATATCTCCACGCCGAGGCCTTCGGCCTGCTGCCCCAGCCAGCGGCAGACGCTGCCGAGGCTCACGACGTAGTTGCCGTGATTCTGAAAGCACGCCGGCAGCATGAAGTTGGGCACCTTGAGCGCGGAGTTTTCCGTCAGGAACAGGAAGCGGTCCTCGCTGACCGGCGCGTTGAGCGGCGCATTCTTCTGCTGCCAGTCGGGTATGAGCTCGTTCAACGCGCGCGGATCCATAACCGCGCCCGAGAGTACGTGCGCGCCGACTTCGGAACCTTTTTCCAGCACGCACACCGTGATTTCGCCGCCCGCGGCCGCGGCGAGCTGCTTCAGGTGGATCGCGGCGGCGAGCCCGGCAGGTCCCGCGCCGACCACGACCACGTCATATTCCATCACCTCGCGTTGTGCCACGGTCTGCTTCCGTCAATGGGGATTTCGGTGATTATACCGGCCGCTGACCAAAGAGACGTGACTGATAGGGCACGTGACTGGTAGGGCATGACTGATACTGCATGACTGATGGGGCGCGATGCCGACGTTTTCCAGACGCAAGCAATTTACTGGTTACGCTTCATCAGTCACGCTTCACAGTCACGCTCCATCAGTCACGCTCCATCAGTCACGCTCCATCAGTCACGCCCTTCAAGAACGAGCCGGGCGGCGCCCACTCCGCTACGCACCGCGGATTCGAGTGTTGCGGGATAGTCCCCGGCGGTGTAGTCGCCGGCAAGGAGGACATTACGGAGGGGGGTGCGGTTACCCGGGCGGCTGAGTCCCGGCACGCAGCTGAACGTGGCGCGCTTTTCGGCTATCACCTGGAACCATAGCGGCGAGGGCAGCGGCCCCAGTTGCTGCTGCAGCTCCTGGTGAACCTGTTGCGCGAGCTCGCCGTGGGCGTGTTCCTCGTGCGCTCCTTCCGCGCTGATTACCGCGCCGATGAGCCCGGCCTGGCCGCACAACGCGCCGCGGTCGAACGCCCACTGCAAGAGCGTGCTGTCGAAGCCCAGCATGGGTGCGGGCAGGCGCACCGCCTCGGGATAGCGCAAGTACACGGAGTAAATGGGCTGGTACGCGAAGCCGTCTATCGTTTCGGCCAGCTCGGTGAGCGCCGGGATTCCGATCAGAAGCGCCGATACCTGGTGCGGTGGCAGCGCGCAGATCACGTGGGTGAAGGAATCTTCGCCTGCGGAGTGCCTGACAGAATACCCATCCGCGATCGCGTCTATCGCCGTCACGCGCTGTCCGCCGAGCACCGCGCCGCCCCGTGCCTGCACCCATGCGCTCGCCGGGTCGGGAAACAGCGCCGAGAGGTCGGCGCGCGGCAGGAGCAGATCGCTCGCCCCCCTTCCTGCGCTGATGCTGTCGCGCAATACGTTCAGAAACACCTGCGCGGAAGCCTCTTCGGGCGGAGTATTGAGCGCCGACACGCACAGCGGCCGCCATAACAGCCGGGCGAGGGCGCCGTCCTGCCGCTCCCGGACGAGGAGGCGCGCAACGGTCGTATCGGCCGGGAGTATAAAGCCTGCTCGACGCATGGCCAGCAGAAAACGCGCTGCGGCAAAGCGCTCGCGCACGGAGATACCGCGCGCGGCGAGCAGGCCGGCAAGCAGGTTGAGCGGCGGCGGCAGCCGCGGCGCCTTCAGCGTGAATTGCTCGTGAATATTCCACGTAAACGGGAGGCGCAACAGAAGCCGGTCCGGATCGGCGCCGACCAGTCGCATCAGGCGCAAGGTTTCGCCATAAGCCCCGGCCAGGATGTGCAGGCCGTTGTCGAGCGTCAGGTCGTGATGCTCGACCCGCCGCGGCAAGGGTGTCCGCCCGCCGTGCTCGCGGGCATCTTCGAAACAATCGCGCCGCCACGCGTTGTATACGTCTCTTGCAATCC
>CAZQJF010000666.1:0-2409 GCA_964593735.1 uncultured Streptomycetaceae bacterium
CGCGAGCAGCAACAGGAACAGGCCGGAAATCTGGTCGTTGCGCAGTCCGCGCGGGCCTTCCTTCGGTCTCTCATCCGGATCCGGCATGCGACGGCACTCGGCTCGCCAGCGATCAGCCCGCGCGGACTATTTCCTCTCCTCGACCTTCCCGACAACCTTGACGAGCGCGGCTAGCCGGCTGGCGTCCGCCATCCAGTACTTCTGGAACTCGGGCGCATCCAGGTAATTGACCAGCGAGTCGACCTTTGCCATCGCATTCTTGAAATCGGGATCCGCCACAACCCGGCGTGCCGCGTCGCGCAAGACCTTCATCACCGGTTCGGGCGTACCCCTGGGCGCGAACATGCCGGCCCAGATGTAGTACTCGACGTCCCGGTATCCCAGTTCCTTGAAGGTCGGAATGCCGGGATACGACGAATGGCGCGTGGCGCCCCAGCTCACGATCGGGCGCATCTTGCCGGCCTTGACATGGCCGCTGATCGCCGCGGGACCGCCCGCGGTCAACTCGACGTGTCCGCCGAGCACGGCGGTGATTGCGGGACCGCCGCCGGTGGTCGGCACGTGCCGCATCTTGAGCTTCGTCGCATGCAGGAATATCTCCATGGGCATGTGCAGCGCGCCGAAGACGCCCGACGACGAAAACGAGAGCTGTCCGGGCTTCGATCTGGCGAGCGCCGCCAGCTCTTTCAACGTCTTGACCGGAAGGGAGGGGTGCACGACGAGTATCGTAGGATCGGCGGAAACCAGCGCGACCGGGGCGAACTGGTCGAGCGAATACGCGGGTTTGCGATTGAACAGCTCGTCCGCCGCAGGAATGACGGAGATGCTGGAGAGCGCCATCAGGATGACGTAGCCGTCGGGCCTGGCGTTGGCGACCGCGGCGTTACCCACCGCGCCGGCTGCGCCGGGGCGGTTGGTGACGCTCACCGGTTGCTTGAGCACTTTCTCCATCGCCGCAGCGGTCGGCCGGGCGGTGATGTCGGCGACCCCGCCCGGCGGGAACGCGACGATCATCGTGATCGGGCGCGACGGATACACCTCTTGCGCGCACACGACGGCCGGGAACAAGAGGCAAAGCGCCAACAATTCCGGGTAAGTCTTCATCGTAACCCTCGCTGGAAGTGATTTCATAAAAGGCTGTTGATCACCCTTCGACTCCGGCCGTTCGTCCTGAGCGTAGAAGGCACGACGGAGTCGAAGGATGAACGAGCGCAGTTTACCCTGAGCGTAACCTCCGTTCATGCTTCGACTCCGGCAAAGCCTACGCTCAGCACGAACGGAGGGAGAGTCGAGGGGCTCAGGGCGAATGGGCATTATGAGGCGACCTCTGGTAGCGTGAAAAGTAAAAAGCACTGGTCAGCCCACCGGGTTCTCCAAGGTGCCTATGGGTTCGATCGTGATCGCCACCACGTCGCCTTTCTTCAGGTATTTGGGCGGGTCGAAGCCGATGCCCACGCCCGCGCAGGTGCCCGTGGCGATGAGGTCGCCCGGCTCGAGCGTCATCACGCGCGACACGGTTTCGATCAGCGTGGGGATGTCGAAGATCAACTGGCTGACGTATGCGTCCTGCCGCACTTCGCCGTTGACGCGGGTGATGAGCTGCAGCCTGCCGATGTCCTTCACGTCGTCGGCGGTGACGATGCACGGCCCCATGGGGCAATATCCGTCCAGGCTCTTCCCGAGAAACCACTGCCGGTGCCGGTTCTGCAGCGTGCGCGCGGAAACGTCGTTGACGATGGTGTAGCCGTAGACGTGATCGAAGGCGTCCTTCCTGCCGATATTGCGCCCGCCCGCGCCGATCACGACCGCCAACTCGCCCTCGTAGTCGGTGGAATCGGTGTAATCGTTCGCAGTGGGAATCGGGTCGCCCGGACCGATCACCGAGTTCGGCCACTTGGTGAACATGATCGGCACCTCGGGCACGGCTTCCTTGCCGGTGGCATCGACGCCGCTCGAATGGAACTCCATGGCGTGATCGTGATAGTTCTTGCCCACGCACAGGATGTTCTTGGCCGGACGCGGAATCGGCGCATGCACCTTCACGCTGCCCGCCGGGATGCGCCCCTCCCCGCTTCTGAGCGCGCGGCGCGCGCGCGCAAGTCCCTTCCTGCCGAGCGCGATGAACGCGTTCATATCGCGCGGCAGCCGCGTGCCCGCCGCGAGATCCACTATGCTGTCCGACGCTGCATCGTGCACGCCGATGCGCCTGCCCCCCGCGTCGGAAAAGGTCACCAACCGCATTTGAAATCCCTAGCAGCCTGTCGGACTTGAAGTTCCGACACGCTGCTAAATGCAAAACCGCCCGCAGACTTGCAGCAGAGCGGGGTGAAAAGACCAGTTTTGGCTGTCAATATGGACATCACGGCGTCGAATTCATGCACTTCGAATCCAATTGTGTGGCTTTCGCCT
>CAZQJF010000667.1:0-2408 GCA_964593735.1 uncultured Streptomycetaceae bacterium
CGATGAAGATCGAGAGCACGGCCGCGAAGATCGGCCGGTCGATGAAGAAGCGTGACATCATATGCGGCCGTTCCTATTTCTTCTTGGATTCACCGGACGGGGACGGCGGCTTTTTCCCCGGGGGTGGGGCGGCCGCATCACCGATCTGCACCGGCCCGCCGGCCGGGCCCATCATCTGCAGCTTCATCACGCCGTCCACGACCACGCGGTCGCCGGGTTTCAGGCCGTTGTTGATTATCCAGGCCTCGCCCGCCCAGTCGCCGACTTCCACGGGCCGGGGCTCGGCCTTGCTCTCGGCATTCACGACATACACGAACTTGCCCTTGGGGCTCTCCAATACGGCACGCTGCGGCACGACGATCGCACCCGGCCGCGTCGCGCCGTGCAGCACGATGCGCGTGAACTCGCCGGCCCGCAGCTGGCTGCCCGCATTGGGAAACTCGGCGCGCGCCTCACTGGTCCCGGTCTGGGCGTTCACCCGCACGTCGGTGAAATTGAGCGACCCCTCGCGCGCGTAGGCATTTCCGTCGGCGAGCTTCAGGCGCGCCTTGAAGCGGCCGTTCTCGGGCAGCTTGAGGCGTCCCGCGTCGGCGTCGCGCCGCAGCGCGAGATACTCGCGGTCCGGTATGCCGAAGATCACGTACATGGGATCGACCTGGGTGACGGTAGTGAGCAGCACGTTGGGACCGGACACGAGCGAGCCCTCGGACACGACCGCGCGGCTGGCGTATCCGGAGATCGGCGCCTCGACCCGCGTGTAATCGATGTTGAGCCGCGCTTCGTTCACCCGCGCCCGGGCGCTGTTCGCTTCGGCCTCGGCGACCTGGGCGCCGGAGAGCGCGTCGTCGTACTCCTTCTGGCTCACCGCCTTCGCCTCGAGGACGGGCTTCAACCGCGTCTGGTCGCGCTTCGATTGCGCGAGCCGCGCCTCGGCCACGGCGAGGTCGGCCTGGGCGCGCGAGAGGGCGACCTGGAACGGGGCCGGATCGATCGTGAACATGGAATCGCCCTTCCTGACCGACGTGCCCTCCTTGTAATTGCGGCGCAGAAGGATCCCGTTCACGCGCGCGCGCACCTCGACTTCGCGAAAGCCGGCAGTCTGCGCGACGTACTCGTAGGTGACGGGCATGTCCTTCGCCTCCACGGTCGCGACCGTGACGACCGGGGGCGGGAAGCCGCCGGCACCGTGGGGGTCGGAAGGCTTGCAGCCGCCGGCCAGCAGGATGGGTGCAACGAGAGCAAGAGCGCGCAGAGTCATGGCGGGTCTCGAGAGGACGAAGGTGGAAGTTGATTGCGTTGGATAGGGCGGCTGCGGCGTCGGTTCAATCGCTTCTTTGCGGCTGTTCTATTGCAGCGAGCGGCGATGTTACATACAATCGTGGATGTATGTAAAGCGGATAATTATGACAGCCCGGCCGCTCCCGCCGCCGCTTTTGGCCAGTGAGCCGGTGAGCCGGTGAGCCGGCGAATCATCACCATCGGAGCACCATAAAGTGGCACGACGCACCAAGGATGAGGCGCTCGAGACGCGCAATGGCATTCTGGACGCGGCCGAGCGCGTTTTCGGGGAGCACGGCGTTTCCCGCACCTCGCTCGAGGACATAGCGCAGGCCGCCGGTGTCACGCGCGGCGCCATCTACTGGCATTTCAAGGACAAGAGCGACCTGTTCGAGGCCATGGTGAATCGCGTTACCCTGCCGCTGGAGGGCATGGTTGCTCGCAGCGCCGACGAATCCACCGACGATCCCCTCGCTTCGCTCAAGGCTTGTGCCGTCACCGCGCTCAAGCGCACGGCTACCGATCCACAGTGCCAGCGCGTGTTCGACGTAGTCACCCACAAGTGCGAGTACCTGGGCGAGATGGCGGGCGTGGCGCGCCGGATCAGCACCATACAGAAGGGCTGCGTCGACCGCTCCGAGCAGGCGCTCCGCAATGCCATCAAGCGCGGAATGCTTCCTGCCAGCGTCAATCCCCGGCTCGCGGCAATCGGGCTCGACGCCATGCTGTTCGGACTGATTTCCAACTGGCTCGCCAACAACGACTACGTTGCGCTCGAGCGCCAGGCGGAAGCGATGATCGATCAGTACATGAATGGTTTGCGAGCCGGCAATCCGCGCCGGCTGCCGCAGCCCCGCAAGCGCAAAAGGCGGTCCCGCGCCGGCTAGCAGGCTTTTGAAATGCATCCTTCATGGGCTGAATCATCTGTGTTCATCTGTGTTTATCTGTGGCTGGAAGGGCATGCCTAGGGCGAAGCGTCGTCTGGCGCAGCGGGTTCGGGAGATCGAGCCGTTTCACGTGATGGCGCTGCTCGCGCGCGCCCGGGAACTGGAGGCGCAGGGCCGCTCGGTCGTACACATGGAGATCGGCGAGCCGGACTTTCCCACACCGAAGCCGATCTGCGATGCCGG
>CAZQJF010000668.1:0-2406 GCA_964593735.1 uncultured Streptomycetaceae bacterium
ACCCGCAAGGGTGATTCCGCGCCCCCGCCGCCGCGCCACCCCAAATTCGACGGCGGCTACCGGACCCACAATTGCGCCGTCTATCCGCAGAAGTCGGACCGCGCGTACGTCGCCTACATCGACGGCGGCGCCTGGATACTGGACATCAGCGACAAGGCGCGCCCCAAGCCGGTGAGCCACCTGCAGTACTCGCCTCCGTACAACGGTTTCACGCACACGGTACTGCCGCTATTCGAGCGCGGATTGATCATCATCAGCGACGAATGCGTGCGGGACGCGCTCGCGGACTGGCCCAAGCCCACCTGGGTCGTCGATGCGCGCACCGAGAGCAATCTTGTGCCGGTGGCCACCATGCCGCTTCCCGACGCGGACGTGTTCGGCAAGCGCGGCGGGCGTTACGGGTCCCACAACATGCACGAGAATCAGCCGGTGTCCACTTCCTATCGCTCCGAGAACATCATTTTTGCCACGTTCTTCGGCGGCGGGGTGCGCGCCTTCGACATCTCGAACCCCTATCAGCCGAAGGAAATCGCGTATTTCGTGCCTGGCGCGCCTCCCATGTCGCGGGTGGGAGCGATTCAGATCAACGACGTCTGGGTGGACGAACGCGGCGTGGTGTACGCCGTCGACCGGTTCGCCGGCGGGCTCTATATACTGGAAGCCAACGTTTAGAATCCGTAATGTATCGATATGCCGCCAGCTGACTCACTCGCAGGCCGTCTTCCGGTAACCATCATCACGGGGTTCCTGGGCAGCGGCAAGACCACGCTCATCAACCGCCTGGTCAAGCGCCCCGAGATGAACCGGGTGGCGGTGATCGTCAACGAGCTGGGCGAGATCGGCATAGACAACGATCTCGTGGAGACCTCTTCCGAGCAGATGATGCTGTTGAACAGCGGCTGCCTGTGCTGCACCTTGCGCAGCGACCTGCAGGAGACGCTGCGGGAGCTGTTCATCAAGCGCCGCAACGGCGAGATCATCGATTTCGAGCGCGTCATAGTGGAAACCACCGGCATCGCCGATCCGGCGCCGGTGATGCAGACGCTGATGACGGATTCCCTGCTGCTCGAGCAGTTCCGGCTCGATTGCGTGGTCACGCTGGTGGACGCGGTCAATTCGGAATCGCAGCTCGGGACCTTTCCCGAGGCCGTGAAGCAGATCGCGCTGGCCGACCGCCTGGTGTTGTCCAAGAGCGATCTCGCTCCCGCCGCGCAGGTGGAGTCGCTGGAGCGGCGGCTGCGCGGGATCAATCCGCGGGCGCCGGTGCGCCGCGCGTTGAACGGCGAAGTCGAGCTCGCCTTCCTGGTGGACGTCGGACTGGCCAGCACGCGGTCGCGCCTGGACGAAGTCGAGCGCTGGCTGGGCGCCGATGATGATCACCACCATCATGAGGAGGGCGTCCTCCATCACGACGAAGCGATCACGACTTTCACGCTGCGTTTCGAAAAGCCGCTGTCCTGGCAGGCCTTCACGCAATGCATGGAAGTGCTGACCGCGCTGCGCGGGCCGGACCTGCTGCGGGTCAAGGGCCTCGTCAACGTGCAAGGCAAAGGCGGGCCCCTGGTCGTACAGGGGGTGCAGCACCTGTTCCACCCGCCCGTCGAGCTCGCGGCGTGGCCGGGCCCTGATCGCACGACGAGGCTCGTATTCATCACTCGCGGGATTCCACGGCAGGTCGTCGCGGATCTTTTTGCCGCCATCGGCGCAATCGGCGCCGCTGGCGCATCGGCGGCGCCGGTGGAGGCGGCAGGGGCCAAAGTCAATTGATCCATGCCGCGATCGATGCATGCCTTTAGAGGATACGGTTGTACCAGAACACCGAGAGCAGCGCCCCCAGCATCGCGAGGGCCGCGCCGGCCGCCACGAAGATGGCGGTGAGTTCGGTCGATCGTTTCTTCTCGAGCAGGAACCTGGCGGTGAGCTGCCGGTAGACCGTTTTCAGATCCATCGCGTTGCGCGCCTGATAGTATTCGCCGCGCGTCATGGTGGCGATTCTCTTCAGCATGTCCTCATCCAGGCGCACGCGCATCGACCAGCCGTCGAAGCCGAGGGTCGTGCCCTCGACGGTGCCTATGCCTACCGTGAAGACGCGCACGCCATGCTCCGCCGCCAGCTTGGCAGCTTCCACCGGATCGGGGCCGACGTTGTTCTGGCCGTCGGACAGCAGCACGATCGCAGCGGAGCGGTTGGTACCGGGCGCGACGGTCTTTGATTTTTCGCTGCCGGATTTGCCGGCGGCATCGAGCGCCCAGGCCGGCGAGGGGCGGCCGTAGGTGAACTGATCGAGGTGGATGTCCGCGCCCGGCAGCAGCGTCGCGAGCGAGATGACCAGGCCACTGCCGATCGCGGTGCCGCGCTGGAGCTGGAAGCGGTCGATCGCGGCGATTATGTCGTCGCGATTCTGCG
>CAZQJF010000669.1:0-2405 GCA_964593735.1 uncultured Streptomycetaceae bacterium
CGCGTGCACGCCGGCGGGGAGCAGGTCCTGCAGCGAACGGCGGAATGCTTCGACATCGACGCCCGGCTTGAGCCGCAAGTCGATGCGGTTGAGCCGTCCCAGACGCCCCAGCCGCCATTGCGCGGCGGCGATATCCATGAGACCCAACCGCTGGCGGTATGCGCCTTCGGGCAGGAGTCCCGCGACTTTGAGGGACACGGTCGCGGTGCCTGCGTGGATCCTCAATTCATCGCCGGTTCCGAGTCCCAGCCATTCCGCCGCGGCGCGTGAGAGCATTATCGCGTCGGCATCGAACAGCTCCAGCACCATGCCGGAGCGTCCGGGCAACAGCGCAGGCTGCACCTGGGCGGCGCGCAGGGGATCGAAACCGAAGATACGCAGGGTTTCCCCGCGTCCGGCCAGCGCCACGTCCGCTTCGACCGCCGGATTCGCCGCCTCGACCTGCGGCAAGCGCGCAATCCGGGGATACAGCGATTCGTCGAAGCCGCCGCGGGGACCGCGCACCACCAGGTCGGCCACACCGGTCAGCTGGCGCGAGGCAAGCTCGAACTCGTTCAAAGCGCTCGAATTGATGAGGTGCACGGCGACGCCCAGCGCGACTCCCAGGGCGATCGCGGCCAGCGCCAGCACCGCTCTCCCCGGGTGCGCGCGCAACGGCCCGAGCACGAGTGCGTTGAAAATCAGAAAATTCATATTAGCCACGGAATCACACGGAAGATACTGAAAGCTCCAGGCAAGCGGGGTTTGATGATTTCCGGTTTGAGGTTTTCGAGTTCCGTGTTTTCCGTGTGTTTCCGTGGCCGATCTTCATTACGCGGTTCGAGGGCGGAGCCCGTCCGCGGTCAGGGTCAGCACGCGGTCGGTGGTCGCCGCCGCAATAGTGGAATGCGTGACGAGTATCCCGGCGCCACCCTCGCGCTTCACCTGCCCGCGCAGCAGGGCGAGCACCTGCATCGCGGTGTGCTGATCGAGGTTGCCGGTAGGCTCATCGGCCAGCAACAGCAGCGGCCGGTGCACCAGCGCGCGCGCAATCGCCACCCGTTGCATTTCGCCGCCCGAGAGCTGGCGTGGAAAATCCGCGGCGGCCCGGGAGAGACCTACCGCGGCCAGCATCTCCGCCGCTCGCTGCGCGCTCTGCGCGGCGGGCACTCCGTTCAGCGCGAGCGGAAGCGTGACGTTTTGCGCGACCGTGAGGTGCGGGAGCAGGTGAAACGCCTGGAACACGAACCCGATGTGCCGGCGCCGCAGAAGCGTGCGTTCGGCATCGTCCAGCGCCGTCACCGTGGCGCCATCGAGCGTCACGCTGCCTTCATCGGGCCGGTCCAGTCCGGCGATGAGGTTGAGCAGGGTCGATTTGCCGACACCCGACTCACCGACGATCGCGACGTATTCGTTGCGCGAGAGTTCCAGCGTGACATCGCGCAGCACCTGGCGCGGCCGCGCGCCGCCGTAGGACTTGCCAAGGTTGCGGATCGCCAGCACGAATCAGGGCAACGAATGAACCGTGCCGGCAACGGCATTGTCCCGCAGCAGCGGTGCGATGCCGCTTTCCGGCTGTGGCCTGCTGAAATAGTATCCCTGGATCTCGTCGCATTTATAGTCGCGCAGGAAGCTCAGCTGCTCGGCGGTTTCGACCCCTTCCGCCACCACGCCGAGTCTCAGGCTGTGCGCCATGGCGATGATTGCCTGTGTGATCGCCGCGTCGTCGCCGTCGCCCGGAAGGTCCTTGATGAATGTCCGGTCGATCTTCAGGGTGTCCAGCGGGAAGCGCTTGAGGTAGTTCAGCGACGAGTACCCCGTGCCGAAATCATCGATGGAAAGATGTATCCCGAACGCTTTGAGCCGGTTCAGCAGGATGACCGCCTGTTCCGGATTGCGCATCACCACGCTCTCGGTGATCTCCAGCTCCAGGAAAGCCGGGTCGAGGCCGGTCTCCTTCAGCACCCTGGCTACGTCCTCCAGCAGATTTTCGTGAGCGAACTGGCGGGGCGAGAGATTTACCGCGACACGCACCGGCGCCCATCCCTGTTCCTGCCACGCCTTGTTCTGCGCGCAGGCGGTCTTCAGGACCCATTCCCCGATAGGCACGATCAAGCCGGTTTCCTCGGCCAGCTGGATGAACTGGGCAGGCGGGATCAATCCCTGTGCGGGCTGCTGCCAGCGCACCAGCGCTTCCACCCCGGTGATGCGGCCGCTGCGGATATTCACCTTCGGCTGGTAGTGCAGCAGAAATTCGTCGCGCTCCAGGGCTCGGCGCAGGCTGGATTCCAGCGTGAGACGCTCGATGGAGTGAACGTTGGTCTGCGCCGAGTAGAACTGGAAATTGTTCTTTCCTTGCTCCTTCGCCCGGTACATCGCGATATCCGCGTTCTTCATCAGCGTCTGCAGGTCAGCGCCGTCGTCGG
>CAZQJF010000670.1:0-2399 GCA_964593735.1 uncultured Streptomycetaceae bacterium
CTCTCCCTTCGGGAGAGGGATTGAGGGTGAGGGGAAGACGCTGCGGACTGCATACGTTCAGAGGTTCCCTAAATGGCGAAAGTCACGATGTATACCACCGGGGTGTGCCCGTTCTGCCGGATGGCCGAACGCCTGCTCGAGTCCAAGGGCGTCAGCTCGATCGACCAGGTACGGATCGACCTCGAGCCCGAGAAACGGGCGGAAATGATGAAAAAGACGGGCCGGCGCACCGTGCCGCAGATCTATATCGGGGACACGCACGTCGGCGGTTTCGACGATCTGGCGGCGCTGGATCATGCCGGCAAGCTCGACGAGATGCTGCGCGGTGACTGACAACGAGTTTCGAGTTTCGAGTTGCGGGTTTCGGGTTTGACGTAAAGGCTTCTGCCTCGAAACTCGAAACTCGAAACTCGAAACTGGATACTAGGCAGACCATGAGCGAACAACAACCGCAAACCCCGCAATCGCCGCAACCGCCGCCGCAACCGGTTTTCTCCATCGAGAAAATTTATCTCAAGGACCTGTCGCTGGAAATTCCCGGCGCGCCGCAGGTCTTCGCCGAACGCGAAGCGCCGCAGCTCGATGTGAACATCCACAACTCGGCCTCCGCGGTGGACCAGGGCGTTTACGAGGTCGTTCTGACCGCGACGGTCACGGCAAAGCACAAGGACAAGACCGCGTTCCTGGTAGAGGTCGCGCAGGCGGGGATATTCCAGATCCGCAACGTCGCGGAGCGGGATCTCGACCCGGTACTGGCCATTGCCTGCCCCAACATTCTGTTTCCGTACGTGCGGGAGGTGGTTTCGAGCGTGGTCGCGCGGGCTGGATTTCCGTCGTTCCTGCTGAACCACTTGAGCTTCGAGGCGCTCTACCAGCAACACCTTCAACAGAAGCAGCAGCAACCGCAGCCTCCGCCTCCGGGTGGCGCGGCTCCTGCCCATTGATCCACTGAGGATCAACCGAGGGTCCACTGAGGAGGCGCGCCGACGTGCCTGACTGGAAACGCGCCGTTGCCGCCTGCGCCGCGCCGGCGATCGCGTGCATCGGCGTCGCGCCGGCGGCGGCTTTCGAGTTCCGCTCGGTCGCGGAGAACGCCGCGGTGCTCTACGACGCGCCGTCGGCGAAATCGAAGCGGCTGTACGTGGTCAACCGCGGTTACCCGCTCGAGGTCGTGGTGCTGGTCGAAGGCTGGAGCAAGGTGCGCGACGCCAACGGCGAGCTCACGTGGATCGAGAACAGACACCTCGCGCAGAAGCGTACCGTGATGGTCAAGGTGCCGCTGGCGCAGGTGCGCGAGCGCGCGGACGAAAGCTCGAGCATCGTCCTGCAGGCGCAGCGCGACGTGATACTGGAGCTGCTGGAAGTCGCCGGCGCAGGCTGGCTGCACGTGAAACACCGCGACGGTCAGGCGGGCTACATCAGGGTGACGCAGGTGTGGGGGGCGTGAGATCAGTGATGAATGCAGAATGCGGAATGATGAGTGTTGGCATGCGTCAGCCCTTTGTCATTCATCATTCATCGTTCATCATTCATCATTGAATGAAAATCGCGGTCCTCGGCGCCGGAGCGTGGGGCACCGCGGTCAGCATCGCGCTGGCGCGCCGCCATGAAGTGACGTTGTGGGCGCGCGATGCGGCGCTGATCGATGCGATGCGCGCCGCGCGCAGCAACCGGCGCTATCTTCCCGGTCTGGATTTTCCGCCCGCGCTCGCGCTCGACGGCGAGATCGCGTCCGCGCTCGCCGGCGCCAAGCTGATCCTCGTCGCCGTTACCACCAACGGCCTGCGCGATACCCTGCGCGCGGCGAAGCGGGCGGGCCGCGTGACTGCCGTGGTGTGGCTGTGCAAGGGATTCGAGACCGAGCAGGCGAAGCTGCCGCACGAAGTGTGCGCCGAGGAACTCGGGGACGCGACGCCCTGTGCCGTGCTCTCGGGGCCGAGCTTCGCCGAAGAGGTGGCGCAGGGATTGCCTACGGCGCTGACGCTGGCCTCGGCTTATCCCGGTTTCGCGCGCGATGCGGCGCAGGCGTTTCACGGCCCGACGTTGCGCGTGTATCTCAGCGATGACGTCACGGGCGTCGAGGTCGGGGGCGCGGTCAAGAACGTCATGGCGATCGCCGCGGGCATCAGCGACGGCCTCGCGCTGGGATTCAACGCCCGCGCGGCGCTGATAACGCGCGGTCTCGCCGAGATGACCCGGCTGGGCGTCGCGCTCGGCGGCAGAGCGGAGACCTTCATGGGGCTTACCGGCATCGGCGATCTCATTCTTACCTGTACCGCGGATCTGTCGCGCAATCGCCGGGTGGGGCTGGCCCTGGCGCGCGGATCGCCGGTGGCCGCGGTGCTCTCCGACCTCGGCCATGCGGCCGAAGGCGTGTATACAGCCCGGGCGGTGGCGCG
>CAZQJF010000671.1:0-2391 GCA_964593735.1 uncultured Streptomycetaceae bacterium
GCCGAGGAAATCGCGCGCCAGCTGCGGCTGCGCGACCTGGGCGGGCTCATCGTGATCGATTTCATCGACATGGAGAGCAACCGCAACCAGCGCGAAGTCGAAAACCGCCTGCGAGAAGCGCTGCGCTATGATCGCGCGCGCGTGCAGATGGGCAAGATCTCGCGCTTCGGGCTGATGGAACTGTCGCGCCAGCGGCTGCGCCCGTCGCTCGGCGAGACCGCCCACAATCCGTGCCCGCGCTGCCACGGCACCGGCCATATCCGCGGCACGGAATCCACGGCGTTGCACATCCTGCGCATCGTCCAGGAAGAGGCCATGAAGGAGAATACCGCCTCGGTGCATGCCCAGGTTCCCGTGGACGTGGGGACCTTTCTGTTGAACGAGAAGCGCGTGGATCTGCAGGTGATCGAAACCCGGCACCGCGTTTCCATCGTGCTGATTCCCAACGTGCGCCTCGAAACGCCCAACTACTCGATCTCGCGCCTCCGGCATGACGATCTCAACCGGGCGGAACCCCTGCCGGCAAGCTACGACATGGTGGAGCAGCCGGCCGAGGAGCAGAAAGCGCCGACTGGCGTCCCCGAGCCTGCAACGCCGCGACAGGAAGCCGCCGTCCGGGGCATCACCCCGCAACAACCCGCGCCCATTCCCGCACCAAAACCGGTACCGGTCCCCGCCCGGGAGGAGTTGGCTGCACCTTCGCTTCAGGAAGGCCCAACGATCATCCGCAAGATATTCGGCTGGTTCAACCGCAGGCCCGTCGAGGCCACCACTCCTGCCCTGGAAGCTCCGGCTCCTATTCAGGAGCAACCGTCCCAGGGACCCCGCCGCGGCAGCCACGAGCGCCCCGAGGGACAGCGCCAGATGCCTGACCGCCTGCCGCAAACTCAGGAAGGCGGTCACGGCTCGCGCCCCACCGCGCAGCAGCCGCGACAGCAGCAACCACGACAGCAGCAACCGCATCAGGGGGGGCGCGATAGTAATCGTGGCCGCGATAGCGGACGCCGTCGCTCCCCACAGCAAACTCACGGAGAGGTGCGGCCGGATGTCCCGCCCCGGGAGGCGGCGCAGGAACCGCGCCGCGAGCGCGAGGAAGCGCCCGTCGGCGCCACCCCGAAGCCGGCAGGAGGTAATGGCCAGCCCGGGGGCCAACCGGGTGAACAGCGGCAAGGCGAGCCGCGTGAAGGACGCGGGCGTCGCCGGCGGGGCGGCCGCGATCGTCACGAACAGCGCCCCGCGCAGGGTCCACAGGGTGCGGGCGAGCAGCCCGTCCGGAACGGACAACAAGGACAACAAGGACAGCCGCGGCAATCGAGACCAGAACAACAGCGACAGGAACACCACAGGCAGGAGCCACGCCCTGCCCCATCACAGCCTGCGCAGCCAGTCCCTGCCGCCGCTGCAGCCGCTCCCATGCCGGAAGCTCCGGCTGCCCCGATGCTGAACGCTCCGGCTGCTCCCGTGCTGGAAGCGCCCGCGGCTCCTCCCATCGTTCGGGCCGAGCCGCCGGTACCGCAAGCCGTGCCGGCCGCCGCTGCGGTTGCTGCACCCGAACACCGGCGCGAAGATTCGCCTCCCGCTGCGCCCGCAAGAACCCCCCCTCCTGCGGCGAGGGCGGCTCCGCCACCCCTGGAGCTCAATTGGCCTTCCGACCTGGTCCAGGTCGAGTCCGACCCCGGCAAGGTTACTTCCGCGCAGCGAGCGGCGCCGCAGGAAGCCAGCGCACCGCGGCCGAAACGCGAACGCCCTCAGCTATCTCCCGCGGTCAACGAAGCGCCGCTGGTGCAGATTGAGACCCAGAAACCCGCTCCGGCAGGCGAGACGGGCACCACAAAGCCCGCCAGCGAGCAGACAGTGGCCACGCCCTGAGTGGTGAACGGTGGGCGGGAAGCGGTGAGCAGAAAAGAATCTTGACCCGCCGCTCACTGCTCACTGAACTTCGCCGAGCTGTACGCGGATGTGGTTGAGCAGTCCCCGCGACGCCTCTTCCACGAGGTCGAGCACACTCTCGAAGTCGCTCGTGCTGCCGTAGTAAGGGTCGGGGACCTCGCGGGCTGCGGACCCGCGGGCAAATTCCATCAGCAGCTTGAGCTTGTGCGCGTTCTGGGGAGGGCACAGGCGCGCGAGATACCGCATGTTGATCGCATCCATCGCGAGCACGTAGTCGTACTCGACAAAATCCCGCCGTATCACCTGGCGCCCGCGAAGCTTGCTGATGTCGTAGCCGCGGCTGACGGCGGTCTTTTGTGCCCGCGTATCCGGCGCGTCTCCCACATGATAGTCATGCGTGCCCGCCGATTTCGCGGCGATCCGCTCGGCAAGCCCCGCTTCAGCGACGTGGCGCCGGAATACGCCTTCCGCCATCGGTGAACGGCAGATGTTTCCGGTGCA
>CAZQJF010000672.1:0-2383 GCA_964593735.1 uncultured Streptomycetaceae bacterium
TGATTGTTGTTTGTGCAATTCAGGACGTGGTTGAAATTGGCCATGACCTGACTGGCGTCGGCGGTCGTGCCATTGGTGAGGTTGTAGGGATAGCTGCTACAGGCCTGCGCGATGGCAATGGTCGGCACGAGACACGTCAACACGATCGTAACAATGGCACGGATCATCTTGAATCTCCTCTCATCAACCTGCAGCGACAGGCAGCGAACGGCGGGAACCTTGGCGGAAGCATCGCGCTTTACTATGACAATATGCTACCGATCCCAAGAAACGCTGGTCAGGGATTCCTGACAGTTGCTGTCAGGAAAGTCCTTACATCTGCCGCAGTTGCTCGCAAGCGAGCTGACTTGAGATTAATCTCAGGCAGCCATGCTACTGAACGCTGAGATGCTCGTATCGCCAGTGGGAGCGAAAGTGCACGTTGCCGCCCAGCTCCCATTTGGCGAATGCAGAGCAGGCGGCCCGAAATCGAAGACCAAGATTTCTTGGTTACCTCGTTCTGCGACCAACCACGGTCCGGCGCCTTGCCTTGAGTCGCTGAGCAAGCGTCTCTCCGTGCGTCAGGGTAAAATAGGGCTTAGATGGATCTCATCACCCGCATCAGCGAGAACTTTTCCGAAAGCGCGCATCTAAAGCTTCAGTCGATGGATGCGCTGGCCGGGCCGATCGCCGCCGCGGCCGAGCGCATGGTCCATTGCCTCAAACAGGACGGCAAGATCATGAGCTGCGGAAACGGGGGATCGGCAGCCGATGCGCAGCACTTCTCCGCCGAGATGCTGAACCGCTTCGAGATGGAGCGTCCTGGGCTCGCCGCGATGGCGCTCACGACCGACACCTCGACGCTGACCTCGATCGCGAACGACTACGATTACGAGCAGATATTCGCCAAGCAGTTGCGCGCGCTCGGACAAGCCGGCGATCTGCTGCTGGCGATTTCCACCAGCGGCAATTCGCGCAACGTCGTCGCCGCGGTGCAGGCCGCGCACGAATGCCAGATCGGCGTCATCGCGCTCACCGGGCACCACGGCGGAAGGATGGGCGAGGTGCTGCTGCCGGACGACATCCACGTCTGCGTGCCGGCGCAAAACACGGCGCGGATACAGGAAGTGCATCTGCTCACGCTGCACTGCCTGTGCGATGCGATCGATTGTCTCTTACTGGGAGTGGAATGATGCGTTATGCGATCTGGCTGATGCTTGCGGGCCTGCCCCTGCTGCACGGGTGCGCGCCCCTGATCATAGGCGGCGCGGCCGCCACTGGAGTCCTCGTCACCGAAGACCGGCGCACGGTGGGAACGATGACCGAGGACCAGGGTATCGAAAGGAAGGCGTCGAACCGCATCCGCGACGGGCTGAAGGCCAATATCCACCTCAACGTGACGAGCTATAACCGCGCCGTGCTGCTCACCGGCGAAGTCCCCGACGCCGCGTCCAAGGAGCAAGCCGGGCGGATCGCGCGCGCGGTGGAAAACGTGCGTGCCGTTTACAACGAGCTTGCCATAGCCCCGGTGACCCCCCTTACTTCCCGGGGAGCCGACACCGTCATCACTTCAAGAGTCAAGGCGCGCTTCCTGGACGCGCAGAAATTCAGCGCGGTGCACGTCAAGGTCGTCACCGAGGCCGGCGTGGTCTATCTGATGGGCATCCTGAGGAAGCAGGAAGCGGACGACGCGACCGCAATCGCGCGGACCACGAGCGACGTGCGAAGAGTGGTGCGGATCTTCGAATATATCGACTGAAGAAGTGACGACTGACGACTGACGACTGACGGGTGACCGGTGGCGAGAACGGGATCGGATCACGGATCACGGATCGCGGATCACGCCGTTGCAGCCTCGTTCGAAAGCAAGATCTGCAGGCCCGCGGACCTCGCCGCGCGCGTGAAGGACCTTCCCAGGCCGCTGGTATTCACCAACGGCGTCTTCGATATCGTGCACCGCGGGCACGTCACGTGCCTGGCGCAGGCGCGTGCCCTGGGCGCGAGCCTCCTGCTCGCGCTCAATTCCGACGCTTCCGCACGCCGACTCGGCAAGGGCGATGGCCGGCCGGTGAATCCGCTCGAAGACCGCCTGGCGGTCGCCGCGGCGCTGGAAGCGGTGACGCTCGTCACCTGGTTCGAGGAAGAAACGCCGCTCGCGCTGATACTGGCGGTGAAACCCGACGTGCTGGTCAAGGGCGGCGACTGGAAAGAGGAAGCGATCGCCGGCGCCGCGGAAGTGCGCGGCTGGGGCGGGACGGTGCATTCGATTCCGTTCGTGCATCAGCGCAGCACCACTGCGCTGATAAGCCGCATCCGCGGCTAGAGCTAGGCGACGCGCTCCCACAACAACTCCTGATGCTGCATCACGCCGGCGTAGAGCCGGCGCGGCGGCGCAAGCACCATG
>CAZQJF010000673.1:0-2383 GCA_964593735.1 uncultured Streptomycetaceae bacterium
GTTCTCGAGCCACGGATCACGGATCACGGATCACGGATCACGCCCTTCCTCAAATGACAAGAACCCGCTTCGCTCCCAGCCCCACCGGCTACCTCCACATCGGCGGGGCGCGCACGGCGCTGTTCTGCTGGGCGTACGCGAAGAAGCACGGCGGCGCGTTCATACTGCGCGTCGAGGACACCGATCGCGAGCGCTCCACCCGGGAGTCGGTGCAGGCCATACTCGACGGGATGGAGTGGCTGGGCCTGGATTACGAAGGACCGTACTTCCAGATGGAGCGCCTGGCGCGCTACCGGGAGGCGGCGGAGCAGTTGATGCGCGATGGGAAGGCCTACCATTGCTACGCCACGAAGGAAGAGCTGGACGCCCTGCGCGACGAGCAGCGCGCGCGCGGCGACAAGCCGCGCTACGACGGGCGCTGGCGCCCCGAGAACGCGAAGCGGGCCGGCCTCACGCCGCCGGCGGGCGCGCAGCCGGTCGTGCGCTTCCGCAACCCGGACGACGGACACGTCACGTTCACCGATCTCGTGAAGGGCGCGATCACGGTAGCCAACAGCGAGCTGGACGATCTCGTGCTCGTGCGCGGCGACGGCATCCCGACCTACAACTTCGGGGTGGTGGTGGACGACATCGACATGGAGATCACCCACGTCATCCGCGGCGACGATCACGTCAACAACACGCCGCGGCAGATCAACATCTACACGGCGCTGGGCGCAAAGCTGCCGGCGTTCGCGCACGTGCCGATGATCCTGGGGCCGGACGGCGAGCGCCTCTCCAAGCGGCACGGCGCGGTGAGCGTGATGCAGTATCGCGACGACGGCTTCCTGCCCGAAGCGCTCGTAAACTACCTCGCGCGCCTTGGCTGGTCGCACGGCGACGAGGAAGTGTTCCCGCGCGAGCGGCTGGTGGAGTGGTTCGATCTCGCGCACGTGAGCAAGTCGCCCGCGCGCTTCGACCCCGAGAAGCTCGCGTGGTTGAACGCGCAGCACATGAAGACGGCCGAGCCGTCGCGCCTTGCCGCGCTCACCGAGCCGTTCCTGGCGGCGAACGGATGCGATACGAAGAAAGGATCGCCGCTCGACAAGGTCGTGGCGCTGCTGAGGGAAAGAGTCAGCACGCTGAAAGAGCTGGGCGATGCGGCCGTCTATTTCTACCGCCCGGTCGAGCCGTCCGACGAACTGAAAAAGCAACACTATTTGCCGGAAGTGCGACCGGCATTGGTTGATCTCGCAGGTCGATTTGCCAGTATCGAATGGTCGAGGGGTACCATTAATGAAGCAATCAAGTCAGTGATTGCTTCATACAAGCTCAAGATGCCCCGGCTCGCCATGCCGCTGCGGGTGATGGTAAGCGGCGGCGCGCAAACCCCCTCGATCGATGCGACGCTGGAGCTGATCGGTCGCGAGGAAGTGCTCGCGCGGATGAGCACGCAACTCCGGGCTATTCCCGAATAGGCTTTTTCCTGCGGCTGGTGGACAGCGATATCACCAGCGCCGTCTGAGCGGCAATCGTGGGTGTGCTCTCCCCATGGGCGCGTGACGGGCGATACAGCAGATTTCCCGTTTCATCAAGGGCCTTTCGTCCTGAAAACGCGGCCAATCGGACCATCCCTTTCATGATTTGGCGCAATCTGCGGCCGCCAAGCTGCGGATGTGGTTCGGGATACACCCGGACGCCGCTGAAAGGACGTTGTACGGATGGCTTCGACTGCGCTCGAGCAGATGTTCCTGGAACTGGTGAATTCGGCGCGGCTGGATCCTATCGGTGCTGCGGCCCGCTACATCAAGTCCTATGCGCCGTTGACGGCCACCGCCGCAAACATTCAGCACGCAGTCGACTCCTGGGATATTTCCGGGGCTATGCTGTTCGACCAGTTCAGCACGCTGGAGCCCGCGCAGCCGCTCGCCTGGAGCGAGCCGCTCGCGCGCGCCGCGCGCAAGCACGACCAGGCGATCATCGAGCATGACCAGCAGTCCCACCAGTTGCCGGGCGAGCCCGATCCGTTGACGCGCGCGGCCGACGAAGGCTACGCGGGCTACGGCGTCAGCGAGAACGTCTACGGCTATACGCTGGATCCGCTCTACGGCCACGCCGCTTTCATGATCGACTGGGGGGCCGGCCCCGGCGGCATGCAGTCGCCCGCCGGGCATCGCCTGAACATCCTGTACCAGCATCAGCGCGAGGTCGGCATCGGGGTGGTCGAGGATAACGACCCGCACACGCAGGTGGGCCCGCTCGTCGTGAGCCAGGAGTTCGGCATGCGCAGCGTGCCCGGCGTGTTCGTGCTCGGCGTCGCCTACAACGATGCCGACCGCGACGACTTCTATACGCCCGGCGAGGGCCTGGCGGAACTCAGAGTCTCCTTGAACGGGGCGGCGGT
>CAZQJF010000674.1:0-2374 GCA_964593735.1 uncultured Streptomycetaceae bacterium
CGCTCGTCACCAAGTCCAACGCCCAGCGCCACGGCATGGTGATGTGGGACGAGATCTTCTACGAAGTCGCCGGGAACTATCCGGACGTGGAAACACAGCGGGTGCTGGTGGACGCGATGACCACGCAGATGGTGCTCAAGCCGGGCGCGCTCGACACGGTCGTCGCGACCAACCTGCACGCCGATATCCTGTCCGATCTGGCCGCCGCGCTCTCCGGCAGCCTGGGCATCGCCCCCACCGCGAATCTGAATCCCGAGCGCAGGTATCCCTCGATGTTCGAGCCCATCCATGGCTCCGCGTTCGATATCGCCGGCAAGGGGATCGCCAATCCGGTCGCGACATTCTGGACCGCCGCAATGATGCTCGAGCACCTGGGAGAGCCGGACGCGGCACTAAGGCTGATGCGGGCGATCGAAATCGTCACGGGCAAGCGCATTCAGACCCCCGATCTGGGTGGCGAGGCCACCACCGGGATCGTCACCGAAGCGGTCTGCGACGTGCTTTAAGTCCGCTGGCTTGCGGCGTCCCCGCTGCTACAATGAGTCCGACAGCCTGCTGGCCCCACCCGTTCCGGGCCTTGAACTGGAGAGTGCCCAGTTGAAAGAAGTTCTCGCACAGCTGCAATCGTTCGTCGTGATGGCCCTCGTCCTGACGGGCCTGGCCGGGATCGGCTACAACCTCGTCCGGGAGGGGGGGTGGATCGAGCGGTTCCTCGGCAATCTCTGGGGCTACACGATGAAATACCCCCTGGTCGTCGTGTTCGTGATCGTCGGCGCAATAGGCCTTGCCTGGTGGTGGCGCCGCGACCCCGCAACCCGCGGGGGACAGAGCCGGCCAGCCACTTTCATACTCTACGTAGTGATGGCTGCTGGCGCGTATTTCCTGGGCCGCCTGGTGCTCTTCGGCACCCTTTAGGAATCTGTCGGGCTTGCACCCGCCATATTCCTTAGCTGCTCGGGCGAGCAGCAGAACACATTGGTGTTTCGGATTGAAATCCCGACCTGCCCGCGCCTCCCCGGCAACATTCGTTCGGCATGAGCACAAAAGGAATATGGCCCATCGCTGCGCGAGCAGCGAATTGATGATCGTCGTCGCGCATTCCTGACGACGATCATGAGACC
Source organism: uncultured Streptomycetaceae bacterium (assembly GCA_964593735.1). Classification (GTDB taxonomy): domain Bacteria; phylum Pseudomonadota; class Gammaproteobacteria; order Burkholderiales; family SG8-41; genus SG8-41. Next base: position 1,122 of record CAZQJF010000674.1, read on the forward strand.
ACTTTCCGCGCGATCAGGTCGGCGATTTCCTGGCGGTCGTAGCCCAGGCCCGCGAGCAGTTCACTCGTATGCTCGCCGACTTTGGGGAGGTCGAGCCGCTTGCGGAAGCGGCGCCCGTCCATCTCGATCGGCAGTATCGGCACCTGCGTCCGGGTGCCGTTCATCAGCGTGATGTCGGTGAGCCCGCCCGACGCCTTGAGATGCGGATCCTCGAACAGGTCTTCCGGTCTCGTAATCGGCGCGAACGGCAGGCCGAGCTTCTCGCATTTCGCGAGCAGCTCCGGCTTGGTCATCCCGGCGAACAGCGCGGTCACGATCGGAATGATGCGCGGCCGCTGCTCCACGCGCTGCGGATTGGTCTTGAGCGCCGGGTCGGCGAGCAGCTCATCGAGACCGAACGCCTCGCAGAAGATCTTCCATTGCGTGTCGGTGACGACGCCCACGAACACCATCTCCCCGTCGCTGGTCTTGAACGTGTCGTAGACCGCCCACGCGCGGATGCGCTCGGGCATGGGCACCACCGGTTTGCCCGTCATGAACCCTTCGGTCATGTGCTGCCCAACGAGAAACGCGCAGTTCTCGAACAAGGCGCTCTTCACGTACTGGCCGCGGCCGGTAGTCCTGCGCTCCACCACCGCGGCGAGAATCGCGATCGCCCCGAACATTCCGCCCATGACGTCGTTCACCGAGGCGCCCGCGCGCAGCGGCCGGCCCCGGGGGCCCGTCATGTACGCGAGCCCCCCCATCATCTGCGCCGTCTCGTCGAGCCCCGCCCGATTCTCGTACGGTCCCGCGAGGAAGCCCTTGAGCGAGCAGTAGATCAGGTCCGGCTTCGATTTTTTCAGCGCGTCGTAGCCGAAGCCGAGCTTGTCCATCGCGCCGGGCCGGAAATTCTCGGTCACCACTTCGGCGCTGCCGATGAGCTTCAGCACGATGGCGCGCCCGGCTTCAGACTTGAGATCGACGGCGAAGCTTTTCTTGTTGCGGTTGTAGGTCGGGAAGAAGCCCGCGCCCGACGCGGTGAGCTTGCGCGTGTGATCGCCGTCGAGCGGTTCGACCTTGATCACCTCCGCGCCGAGATCGGCCAGCACGAGCCCGCAGGTGGGGCCCATGACGACGTGCACGAATTCGACGACGCGTATGCCTTGAAGCGGGAGCGCTGTGGACATGTGACTATTCAACCTCTGAAATGACCGCTCTAGCAGCCTGTCGGACTTGAAGTTCCGACACGCTGCTAAATGCAAAACCGCCCG
>CAZQJF010000675.1:0-2368 GCA_964593735.1 uncultured Streptomycetaceae bacterium
GTCACCAGCTTCGTGCCGTCTGGAAAGGTCGCCTCGACCTGGATCTCGGGGATCATCTCCGGCACGCCCTCCATCACTTCGTCGCGCGTGAGCAGCGTCGCGCCCCAACCCATCAGCTCCGACACGCTCCTGCCCTCGCGCGCGCCCTCGAGTATGGCGGCGCTGATGAACGCGACCGCTTCCGGGTAATTGAGCTTGAGCCCTTTCGCTTTCCGGCGCTCGGCGAGCAGCCCCGCGGTGAAAATCAGCAGCTTGTCCTTCTCTCTGGGCGTGAGCTCCATGCTAGGTCCGCCAGATTCGCGGTTCCACCGCCGCCCGGCCGCCGATCGCCGGCCGCAGCAGGTGCCACAGCCGAATGAAGTAACGCTTCGCCGCTTCGCTCGAGTCCCCCAGGTAACGGGCGAGCAGCACGCCCGGCAGCAAGCTCACCGCGGCATCGCCCGTAGCCGGAGCTATGGCGCGGCAGGCGGTGACGTCGCCCGGCCCGAGCTGCGCGGCTGCATAAAGCGTGCCGTAAACGGTATGGCCTCCCAGGCCGGCCGCGACATCCATGATGGCTCCCCCCGCCTCGATGCGGCCTCGTTCGTGCCACAGCGGCCGGCTTTCGCGCTTGACTACCGTGCGCAACCGGCATTCGCCGCGCGTGTAACGCTCGCCGGAGCCGGTGCGGCCCAGGCACAGTACTTCCCAGCCGATGAAACGCGCCCCGGCGGCCAGCCGCACTTCGGTGCAAAGCTCGGCGAGTGCGCCGTCAAACACTATCGTTTCCTGCGGCAGCCATTCGACGCAGGCCTCTTCTCCAACCTCGAACACGAGCGACTGCCGCGCCCACGGCCCTGCCGAGCGGTACCACCTGCCAGCGCCCGGCGTCGTCAGCAGCGCGTGCGCGCCCGCATCCGCCCGCGCTTCGAGCTCGAGTTCATCGCCGCCCGCGATCCCCGCGGGGGGGTGCACGACGATGGCATGGCACACTGCCTCGCCTTCGGGATAGAGCGGTTTCTGCACCACCAGCGGCCCGTCGTGGCGGCGAGCCGCGAGCACGGTCCTGCCGTTGCGCCGCTCGAAGTCGAGCGCAAGCTGGGCGCGCCAGCTGCGCAAATGCACCGGATCGGCGACACGCATGAGGATTGTGTCGGACTTTGTCCCGACACACTCCTTACGCAAAACCGCCCGCAGGAAAGCGGCACACCATTGGATCGAAGTGCATGAGTTCGGCGCTCTGTGTCCTTATATGATGGTGAGGCCAAGTCGTTCCACGCCAGTCTGTTGTGCAGTCTGCGGGCGGTTTTGCATTTGCAGCCTGTCGGCGCTTCAAGGCCGACAGGCTGCAATCATACCGCCAGCAGGCCCTTGACGCCTTCCCGGTCCATGTTTTCGCCGCGCCCGCGCGCGACGATCTCGCCGCGCTCCATGACGAGATACTGGTCCGCCAGCGAGCGCGCGAAGTCGTAGTACTGCTCGACCAGCAGGATCGCCATCTCGCCATCCGCCGCCAGCGCGCGTATGACGCGCTCGATGTCCTTGATGATCGAGGGCTGTATGCCCTCGGTCGGCTCGTCCAGAATGAGCAGCCGGGGTCCCATCGCCAGCGCCCGGCCGATGGCGAGTTGCTGCTGCTGTCCCCCCGAGAGGTCGCCGCCGCGCCGGTGGAGCATCTGACGCAGCACCGGAAACGTCTCGTATATTCGCTGCGGCACGGCGGCGCCGCGCGGCTTCGTGGCCAGCCCCATCTCCAGGTTCTCGCCTACCGTGAGACGCGGAAAGATCTCGCGTCCCTGTGGCACATAGCCGATGCCGGCGCGCACGCGGTCGTAGGGCGGGGCGGCGGTAAGGTCGCGGTCGCCGAATTTAACCATGCCGGTGGCGGCGGGCACGAGCCCCATCAGCGTGCGCAAGAGCGTAGTTTTGCCGACGCCGTTGCGTCCGAGCAGGGCGGTCACCCGGCCCGCCGGCACCTCGAACGAGAGGTCGCGCAGGATGTGACTGCCGCCGTAGTACTGATTCAGACCGGTTACCACCAGCATTTCCCGTCGTCCTCCTTAGTCAAACGGCGTGATCCGTGATCCGTGATCCGTGATTCAACCAATCCCTCATCCCTCGATATTCGATCACCGTCCAAGATAGACCTCGATCACGCGCGGGTCGTTCTGCAACGCCGCGAGCTGACCTTCGGCGAGGACGCTGCCTTCGTGCAGCACCGTCACCTTGCGCGCGATCGTGGTGATGAAGGCCATGTCGTGCTCGACCACCACCAGCGAATGCCTGCCCGCGAGGGACAGGAACAGCTCCGCCGTGCGCTCTGTTTCCTCGTCGCTCATGCCGGCCACCGGCTCGTCGAGCAGGAGCAGCCGGGGCTCCTGGACGAGGA
>CAZQJF010000676.1:0-2367 GCA_964593735.1 uncultured Streptomycetaceae bacterium
CCCAGTCCCGGCCCTGTGGGAACGCTGACGTGGCCGTTCTCGAAGGAATGCGGCTGCTCGAGAATGTCTTCGACGAGATACTGGCTGGAAAAGCCGACGCCCCAGTCAACCGCTGGCACCGCAGCGGCGAGGTGCAGGATGGCCGCGGTCGCGATCCCGGTCTCCGCCACCTTGGAAGCCAGATTTACTTTCATTCCGAGCTTTTCGCACAGCAGCGCCGCATCGTGCACCGGCCTCAACCCGCCCAGCTTGATCGTTTTCAGACTGAAACCCGCGGCTGCGCCGGCCTCGTGGTGGCGCCTGAGATCGTCGAGCGAGTGCAGGCCTTCGTCGCAGCCGATCTTGACGCGGCTCGCCCGGGCCACCTTCGCCATGCCCTCGAGGTCGTTCCATGCGACCGGCTGCTCGAAGAAGGCGAGCGACGTGTCCGCGACCGCCTGCACGTAGGCGACCGCCTGCTCCGGTTTCCAGCCCTGATTGGCGTCGGCGCAGATCAGCAGTTCGCCGTTGCCGTCCAGGGCCTCGCAGATCCTGCGGGTGCGCTCGGCGTCCTCCCGCGGTTCGGCGACGCCGACCTTGATCTTGAACGCGACGTGGCCTTCCGCCTGCGCACGCTTCGCGTCTTCCACATCCGCGCTCGTGCCTTTGCCGGTGCCGACCATGCGCAACACCGGAATCCGCTCCCGGCGTTTCGTTCCCAGCAGGTCATGCACCGGCTTTCCCGTCGCGCGGCCAAGCGCGTCGTGCAGCGCCATCTCGACCACCGACTTGGCCGCCTGGTTGCCGTAGAGATAGTTGCCTGCGCGCGCCATCACCGCCGCGATGTCTTCGAGGGGCATGCCTTCGAGCCTGGATGCGAGGTAGCGGATCGCCGCCGCCATGCCCTGCACCGTCTCGCCGGTCATCGTGGGAGCGGAAGCAGCCCCGCCCCAGCCCACGGTACCGTCATCGGTTTCCAGCCGCACCAGCACGTTTTCGCCGCTCTTTACCTCCTCGAACGACATCTTGAGCGGCTTCACCATCGGCACGCTGATGGCGATGGTTTCGATGCGCTTGATCTTCATTGCTCGGCTTCGCCTTCAACGACTCGTGACTCGTGACCCGCGACTGGGACGCTGGTTTAGAGTTTCCCGATGCTCTTGATCGCCGCCGCCATGCGCTTGTAATCGGCGTCGAAAAATTTCCTGAATTCCGGCGCGTCCCGGTAGTCGGGCACGACCTGGACGTTCTGCAGGGACTGCTTGAATAGCGGATGGGCAGCGACCTGTCCGATCAATTCGCGCATCTTTTTGAGAGTCGGAGCGGGTACGCCGGCCCTCGTGAACAGCCCGACCCAGAGGTAAGCTTCCACGTCGTAGCCGGCGGACTTGAGGGTCGGCACCTCCGGCAGCGCCGGGTACGGCTTGACACCCCAGCTCGCGACCGCGCGCAGCTTGCCCGATTTGATGTGGGGGAACAGCGCTGCCGGCCCGCCGCCCGTCACCTGCGCGTGACCGCCCAGCACCTGGGTGATCGTGGGTCCGCCGCCGGTTGTCGGCAGGTGGCGCATCCTGACCCCCGCGGCGTTCATGAACATCGCCATGGGCGTATGCGTGATGCCGTACGGGCCCGATGACGAGAAAATGATTTCGTTCGGCTGCTTCTTCGCGAGCGCAGCGAGCTGCTTCCCGGTGGTCACCGGCATCGAGGGATGGACAACCATGATCAGGGGGTCGGCGGAGAGCAACGCGAGCAGCTCGACCTGGTCGAGAGAAAAAGGAGACTTCGTTCCGTACAGCTTGTCCTTCTCCAGCACGAGATGCAGGTTCGCCGTCGAAACCAGAATGTTGTAGCCGTCGGCCGGCTGCTGGGCCACGACGAACGCGGTGCCCAGCGCCGCAGTCGCGCCCGGCCGGTTGACCACCGGCGCCGGCTGATTGGTGATCTTCTCCCAGACGGCGGAAAACGGCTGCGCATGAATCTGGTTCATCCCGCCGGGCGGGTTCGGCACGACGATGGTGACGGCCCGGGCCGGGTAATCCTGCGCACAAACTCCCGACGCGACAACCGCAAGCACGAGCGCTGCAAGCATCCTCCCGGCCATGGTCTTCTCCTCGTTTGTGTGGTTGCGGTAGCGAAAATGACAGCCGGCTAGACGGTAGCCCACGCCGGGCCGGTTGGCAAGCCGGAAAGGCCGTGCCGGGAAGTGCGCGATGGGACCCAGACAGCAGGCGCATGACGCCAACCGACGAGCGGCTGGAGGAAGAGTGCTATGCTGCGGCGCGCGGCATCGCGGAGGGCGCTCCGCTGGTCAATCGCCGGCACAAGCAGCACCAGTCAAGCAGTACCAGTCACGCAATATCAGTCACGAGGTAGAAAAATGGGACC
>CAZQJF010000677.1:0-2363 GCA_964593735.1 uncultured Streptomycetaceae bacterium
AGAAACTCTTCCATCCCGTACTTCGAGCCCTCGCGGCCGATGCCGGATTCCTTCATGCCGCCGAACGGCGCAACCTCGGTAGAGATGATGCCGATGTTGATGCCGACGATGCCCGACTCTATCCCCTCGGCGACGCGCCAGATGCGGCCGATGTCGCGGCTGTAGAAATAGGCGGCGAGTCCGTACTCGGTGTCGTTGGCGCGCTCGAGCAGCTCCTCCTCGGTCTTGAAGCGATAGAGCGGCGCGACCGGTCCGAAGGTTTCCTCGTGCGTGATCTTCATGGCAGGGGTGACGTCCGCCAGTACCGTGGGCTGAAAGAACTGCCCTCCCTTCTCGTGGCGCTTGCCGCCGGTGACGACGCGCGCGCCCTGCGCAAGCGCGTCCGCGATGTGCTCTTCCACCTTTTCCACCGCTTTCATGTCGATCAGCGGCCCCTGCATGACGCCGGCTTCGAGCCCGCTGCCGACTTTCATGGCGGACACCTTGTCGGCCAGTTTCTTCGAAAACGCGTCGTACACGCTGTCCTGAACGAAGATCCGGTTGGCGCAGACGCACGTCTGGCCGGTGTTGCGGAACTTCGAAGCGAGCGCGCCGTCCGTTGCGGCGTCGAGGTCGGCGTCGTCGAACACGATGAACGGCGCGTTTCCGCCGAGCTCGAGCGAAACCTTCTTGACCGTGCTCGCGCACTGCGCCATCAACTGCTTGCCGACCTCGGTGGAGCCGGTAAATGTGAATTTGCGCACCAGCGGATTGGTCGTGAGCTCCTTGCCGATCGGACCGGACGCTCCGGTAACGACCGAAATCACGCCTTTGGGTATGCCCGCACGCCCGGCAAGCTCGCACAGCGCCAGCGCCGAATACGGCGTCATGCTCGCCGGCTTGATGACCATGGTGCAGCCAGCCGCCAGCGCCGGGCCGGCTTTACGGGTGATCATCGCGTTGGGGAAATTCCAGGGCGTCACCGCGGCGCACACTCCGATCGGCTGCTTGAGAACGACGATGCGGCGGTCGGATGCCTGCGCCGGTATCGTATCGCCGTAAACCCGCTTGGCTTCCTCCGCGAACCACTCGATGAACGACGCGCCGTAAGCGATCTCGCCGCGCGACTCGGCGAGCGGTTTGCCCTGCTCGACGGTCATCAGCACCGCGAGATCCTCCTGGTTCGCCATCATGAGATCGAACCACTTGCGCAGGATAGCGGCACGCTCCTTCGCCGTCCTGGCGCGCCAGCCGGGCCACGCGACGTGGGCCGCCTCGATCGCGCGCCGCGTTTCCGGGACCCCCAGGTTGGGGACGGCGCCGATCTGCACGCCATCGGCGGGGTTGTAAACGGCGATCGTCTCCTTCTTGTCCGCGTCCACCCATTCGCCGTCGATGTAGCATTGCTGGCGAAACAGGCTCATGTCCTTGAGTTCAACCGCAGGCTTCACTTTTTGCAGCATGGTCCGGTCCTCACGTTATCGGGTTCATGACGGCCAGGTGACGATGACCCTGTCCTCCCGGTCACGATTCGGCCACCACCCGGTTGCTTCCCGGTGACCTTTTCTCGGGCAAGTTTTCAAGTATATCAAAGCGGCATTTCCGCTGAATCAACCGCAAGAACCGCACCAAAAGAGGTTGTGCCCCGGCCGGTGGCGGAATCCGCAACAACAACTTGCGCTGTTTTGGCACTGTAGTGCGCCCGCGACTTGACGTTGAGTTTTGTTCGGCGCTATAAGATTGAAGGTGCCGGCCTGCCTGCCGGTGCTTTGGATAGCGGTAGAACTTCAACAACATAAAGGAGTTATTCGATGCGACGACTGCACAGGCTGATAGCACAGATACTGATCCTGACCATGGTTTGGATGCCGTTCTCGGTCCAGGCCGGCATGATCGGCACCGACCAGGTGGTTGCAAGCGCCCAGGACCAGGTCAATCGCGATAAAGTGGTCAACTTCGTGAGCCGCGGCGACGTCGTCAAGCAATTCGAGACGCTCGGACTCACTGCCTCCACCGCGCAAGAGCGCGTCAATGCAATGACGCAGGACGAGGTAAACAGGGTTGCGGGCCACATCGACTCGCTCCCCGCTGGCGCGAGCAGCAACGGCGCCTGGATTGCGGTGGTCATCGTCGTCGCCGTCATCATCTGGCTGGTGTGGTACCGGAAGTAGTCCTCCGCGCAGCGCTGCACCGGAAAGCCCGCTGGATAGCGGGCTTTCTGCTTCTGGGTGCGCTGCACGGGTGTGCGCTGCTGCTGCCGCAGACGGAGGCGCTCAGCGGGAAGCGGCCTGCCGATCTGCCGGTCCGCGCCGAGCTGGCGCAGGTGTCCTTCTTTCCCCAATAATTACGCGCACGTGCTCGCGGAGCGCGGCAGGCTCCCGGAG
>CAZQJF010000678.1:0-2355 GCA_964593735.1 uncultured Streptomycetaceae bacterium
GTCACGCAGTATCCGTCACGGGCCGCGGGAGCCGCTGTGCGTAGAATAGAACGATGACCAGGAAGGCGGCAAAGAAGGCGGCAATGCTGCGGGTGGGCATCATCGGCGGTGGCACCATCGCGCGGCTGTTCCTTGAGCATATCGGGCGCGGCGCGCTCGGCGATGCGACGGTCGTCGCCATCGCCGGACGCAGCGGGCGCTCGCGCGGGAAGTTGCTGGCCCGGGAATTCGGCGTCGCGTTTGTGACCGACCTCGAGGGGTTGCTCACCCGGAAACCGGACGTGGTCGTGGAAGCGGCTTCCCACGAGGCGGTACGCAAGTATGGCGAGCCGCTGCTCAGGCAGGGCATTGCGTTGATCGTGCTGTCGGCTGGCGCGCTGTGCAGCGACCGCCTGCGCGCCAGGCTCGAGCGCGCAGCGGAAAAGAACGGCGGGTTGCTCTACGTGCCTTCCGGCGGGATAGGCGGCCTCGATGCGCTGAAAGCGGCGCGCATCGCGGGTATCCAGGCCGTTACGATCGCCATCACCAAGCCGCCTGCTGCCTGGAAAGGCATAAAGTACGTGGAAAAGCTCAACGTGGACCTTGAAGGATTGCGCGAGCCGCGAACGCTTTATGAAGGACCCGCGCGCGAAGGCGTGCCGCTGTTTCCCGCGAACGTCAACATTGCGGCGGTGCTCGCCATGGCGGGCATCGGGTTCGACAAGACCCGGCTCCGGGTGGTCGCCGACCCGGCGCTGCGCTACAACACGCACTACATCGACATACGGGCGAGAACCGGCAACATCAGTATCAAGCTGGAGAACGTGCCCGCTCCGGAAAATCCCAAGACGGCCTGGCTCGCCTGCTACAGCGCGCTGGCGGCGCTGAAAGCGGCGAAGGCGCACGTGCGCTACGGGACCTGAGCCCTGAGATAATTGGCCACGGAATCACACGGAAAGACACGGACAAGAGAAGTGCCTGTTCCCAATGCTTTTCTCCTCGCCTGATGATTTCTTGAGTGTTCGGTAAATGGTTGACAAGCCATTTACCCCTGAAATCTCCCCTCTCCTTCGGGGAGAGCCGCGAAGCAGCGAGGGGCCAGGTCGGGGGTGAGGGTCGAGCGTCGTCAAGCATTTTGTGCACGCTCGATAAATATTCCGTGTCTTCCGTGTGTTTCCGTGGCTAACCTTCCGGCTGACCAGCGCGTGGCTTGAATTCCGCGCAGGGATCGGGACGGCTCCACTGCGGCGTGAAGCAGACGAAGTCGAACGCAGGCGGCGGCGACGCCTCGGTATCGACGTAGCTTCGGGGATCCGTTTTTCCCTCCTCGACCTCGACGATGCCCACCGCGCAGATTGAGGCGCTGGCATCGGCTGCGCCGAGATACAGCGGCACGCCCAGGTCGCGCCGAACGTGCCCGTTGCCCGCGATCAGGACGGCGCCGTCGGCGACTGCATCGAGCATGGCAGCAGCGAGCGTAGCATCCCTCGCGCGTTGCGCCGCCGCCATCGAGGGAAGCAGCCGCTTCGGCAGGGCACGGCAATGTCCGTCAAAGATGATTCGACGCAGCGCGTTCTCCCGCCGTGGCGTCCATGCGGCCTCGATCCGCAGCGCTGCGATGCGCCCGGATCCAAGGACCTCCAAACCTCCCTCGATGATCGGCTGAGCGGCAGCGCGGGAAAGATTGGCCGCCCGCAACGGCATGCCGTGGCGGAGCGCCATCGCGACCAGCGGCCGGTAGAAGTTCCAATCCCATCCTTTATGATTGAAGTTGACGGCGCTCGCAACGTCGTCCGCCGTGACGTTGGTGCCGGCGAGCCGCTGCCGGAGAGCGGCATCGTGCTCCCGGTCGAACTGTTCGAACGCTACGGCCGGCTTGAGCCCCGCTTCGGCCAGGCTGCGCAGCAGGGTAAGCTGTATCTCATGGTGGTCGGGGTTGTCATGCACTTCACCCAGCAGGCGGTGGCGCGCGGCGTGCAGCTCGCCGGCGAGCACCCGTGCGTCCACGCGCCGGCCTTCGGCGACGCTCCAGATCGCGCCGACAAGAGGATGATCGGGCTGCAGGACCGACCGCCAGCGGCTGCCAGGGGGCATCATGTCGAGAACGGATCGCGCTCTGCCTCCCGGCGCGCACGCAGCGAGGGCGGCCAGCCCGAGAACCGCGATGGCGGATCGTCGCCGCATAGTGCCGACTATCCACGGGGAACGGCTCCGATGTCGAGTCTTTTTTTCCGGGATAGCCGCGGCCCGTGCGATCCCGCAATAACTTTTGCCGGCCGTCGATGTCTAGGAGTGTGTCGGACTTTGTCCCGACACACTCCTTAGCAGCTTGTCGGAACTTCAAGTCCGACAAGCTGCTACGCGGAAGGAAGGAGT
>CAZQJF010000679.1:0-2346 GCA_964593735.1 uncultured Streptomycetaceae bacterium
GATCCCGGCGCCGCAGGTAATTTTCATACTCGGCCACGGAAATCGACGGTGGATGATAGACCAGTGTTTTCGTCTGCAGATTTCGAGACAGAAAGGACACCGCCAGATAGCTGCCCCCCTCGGCGACCACGCAGGCCAGCGCAAGAGACAGCGTGATCGCCAGAACGCGGACCCGAATCGTGGGCTTGGTCCCCTGAGTTAAGCTTCGAGCCTGCCGCACTGAAACCCTACCTGGCGCTGGCGACCCGCTGCCCGAGCATGCAAATGTGACTGACGAGCGTCGCGCACGCTGCGCCCACAAAGCTCACCGCTGACTCGAGCTCATGAGCTCGTGGCGGTATCGCGGCCGCGTATGCGTTCGCCATGCGTCGGGCTCTCAGGTAGCGCATTGCCGCCATCCGTCGCCAATCGTATGGAGTTGGCGATATCGCGCGCATTGCTGACGCAGGTGATTATCTTCCCTCCCAGGACGGACCAACAGCCGAAGCCGTGCTCCGTGATGACCGTCGGGCGAGCATCGAAGTCCCGTGCAAACGCATTGACGGTCCTGGTCGCCCAGCGGGACTCGACGTCGGTCGCCTTGCTCAGGATCGGCAGGTAGCGGGCCGAATGGCGCAGCATGGTTGCGCGGTTCGTGGGCAATTCACCCCAATCGGGCGGCATACCATCGGCAGGTATCACGCTCCGGGAAACCGAGTTGTGAATGTGCGAAAGGAGGAACTCACCTTCCCGTCCCGTCCCAACGAGACTGGTGAATGGGCCATCGATGATGGTCACGCAGACCTGAGGAATCGGCAGCCGCAGCACCAGCAGCTCATACAGGTCGAAGCGCAGCGGTTCCACCGGAAAGCCGAACCACTGCGCCACGAGATTGCGGTTCATGTAGGTCGCATTCACGATGTAGTCGAACGATTCCTCCCGCGCGCCTTCCGGCCCGACGACGGTCAGCCGCTTCGATCCGTCGTTGCCGATCACCCCCGAGACAACGTTGGTCCTGGGGTGCAAGCGGATGTCCTTGTTGCGCCGCAGGCGGTCCGTCACGATTTGCCTGAGGCGCGGCACGTCGTAGACCGCTTCGTCCGTCTTCAGGCAAAGGTTGACCTTTGAGAAATCGAGCACCCCTTCGGCCGGCCCCCCAAGGGTGAACGCAAGGTTGCTGTTCATGCAAGCCGCGAGGTAGCGTTCCGCGGGAATCTCGATGCCGGTGGCCGAGGTGCAGAAGTACGCCGGGATGTCCCGAATGATCGCTTCCTCGTACTCGGACTCGAAGTCCTTGCGCGTAGCCTTGATCTCGGCGATGGTGTCGTAACTGCGCGGGTAATGAAAGCCCGAGTGGTGCCTGAACTGGTTGTTGAACGACACTTCGGTCAGCAATTCCGCGTGGCGCTCGAACAGCGAGACCTGCGCGATCTTCGCGATTTCCAGGGCGCAGGTCGCGCCAAAGATTCCCCCGCCGATCACCGCAACCTTGAGGCGCTGCTTCTGAGGCCGTGGCTTGGCGGCTACGGCAATCCGCACGATCCGCTCGCCGACGGTTGCGTCAGGGTGGGTGGTGGACGGGTCGCGGATTGCCCCGAGGAACGTCCGGAGCTCCTCCCGAAGTGCCTTCGGATTGGCGGGGAAGAAAGTCTTGTCCATCTGGTTGTCGCGCGCCGCCACGACGATCAGGTTGTCGATGAGGTTGGCGGTGATCTGACGGTCCGAAAAGACGAGTTTCAGGACGCGAACCCTGGCCTCGCCGCCCCATCCCATCTTCAGGTTCACGTTCATCGGGCCCGGGTAACGAATGCTCACGTGGTTCACGAAGCCCTCGCGGCGCCCGATGCTCATCTCCGGCTCGACGCCGAAGAGGAAGTCGACAATATCGAAAACATGCAGGAACTCGAGGTTCGGGTCCTGTTGTCCGGTGCCCTCCTTCCCGGGGTTCGTCATGGTTGCGTCGATGCCGCAAGGGAGCTCGGCAATGGAAGCCACCAGCCGCTTGAGTTCGCGCACCACCGGATGGAACCGGAAAACATGCCCGACCATCAGGACGCGGTCTGACTTTAAGGCCAGCCTCCTCAGTTCCGCAGCCTCGGCGGGATCCAGCGCGAGCGGCTTCTCGACCAGCACATGTGCCAGCGGCAGGCACTCCCTGACAAGTACCGCGTGCGTTTCGGAAGGAGTGACGATGTCCACTCCGTCGATCCCGGACAGGACCTGCGGCCGGAGCCCGACGTGTATGGGACCGTCGAAGATGTTTTTGAGCCGGTCCGCCGATTGCGGCGTTCGCACCACTATGCCGGCAAGCGCTGCTTCGCCCTCAGCGCTTAATTGTATCCACTCTTTGAGGTGCTCGATGCCGAA
>CAZQJF010000680.1:0-2344 GCA_964593735.1 uncultured Streptomycetaceae bacterium
GCCCCCGCTGCGTCGAACCTCGCTGCGCCCCGGGCTGCCGCGCAAGCGGCGCATCAGTTCGACGATCTTCTGCTGGCACGCATGGACGAGATTCAGGACATCTGCTGTGACGGCTGCGAGCCCAACAAGGCGCAGGCCAATACCCGCAAATGCGGCACGGCCCAGAAGCGCAGTAACTGGTGGGGCAAAGCCTACGCAAGCACTGGCACCCAGGACGACGCCAATGGCGTAAGCGGCTACAAGACGGATGCCAAGGGCATGGTTCTCGCGTACGACGTGCCCGTGGGCGACCGGACACGCGCAGGTGTGGCCGCAGGTTTTTCGGACAGCACCATCGACGGCAACAATTCCGGCGGCCGCACGGAAATTGATTCGTACCAGCTCACGGGCTATGTCAGCCACGCGCCCGGACCCTGGTTCTTCCAGGGCGCATTGTCGGTGGGTGCGGATCGCTACGACGGCTCGCGTTCGATCGTATTTCCGGGCGTCAGTCGCAGCGCGACCGCCGAACACTCTGGAACCCAGCTCGGCGCCCTCGTCAGGGCGGGAACCCGCCTCTACAGCGGCGGCAACACGATCACGCCATTCGCTTCCATGCAGTATTCCCGCGTCAATGTCGGCGGCCATACGGAGCAGGGCGCCGGCGATATCAGCCTGCGAGTCGATCGCCAGAAATACGATTTCCTCCAATCCGCCCTGGGAGTGAAGGCCGAGCGCGTCATCCAATCCAGCAATGGCGCATACGCCCCCGAAGTGCACTTCAAGTGGCTGCACGAGTTCGGCGACACGACCATGCGACAGAGCGCGACATTCGCCGGCGGCGGCGGTTCATTTGCGTCGCAGGGGGTAAAGCAGGATCGCGATATGTACAACCTCGGCGCGGGCTTCACGTTCCTGCCGTGCGACTGCGACACGAGGAAAACCTGGACCGTCAAGGCGCTCTACGACTACAAGTGGACGCGCAACGACTACTCGTCGCATCAACTGTCGGTCTTGGCCAGCATCAAATGGTGATCGGCGAAAGCGCTCTCTAGAGAGAGGAATTTCTCCGGCTTTTCGTCGCCGGCAGAGGTGGTATCCCGGCTTGGTCACAGTCGCATGAATGCTTGACCCCAAGACGGGAGACACGTAACATTCAAACGTTCGTTTGAATCCGGAAGACATTCCCCATGAGCCTGCGTTCCGTCAAACCCCCGCACGAAACCCGCACCCGCATCCTCGATGCCGCCGAAGAACTGTTCATGCAGCACGGCTTCGAGAGCACTTCGATGCGCGTGCTGACCGCCAAGGCGGGGGCCAACCTCGCGGCGGTGAATTACCACTTCGGCTCGAAGGACGCGCTCATCGAGGCCGTGTTCCGGCGCCGCCTCGACCCGATGAACAGCGGCCGCATCGCCGAACTGGAGCGCCTGGAGAAGGAGGCGGCGGGCCGGGCCGGGTCTCCCATCCTTTCCCCGGAGGCGATCATCCGCGCCTTCGTCGGCGCGAGCCTGCGCATGATCGAGGATTCGAAGTGCGGCGGGCGCAACTTCATCCGCCTGCTGGGCCGCACCTACACCGACCCGCAGAAGCACATACGCTCGCTCATCGGCCAGCTCTATGCCCCGGCCATGGAGCGCTTCAAGAGCGCTTTCGAGCGCGCGCTGCCGCAGATGCCGCGCGACGAGCTGGTATGGCGCATCCACTTCATGTTCGGCACGCTCGCCTACACGCTGGCGGCCACCGATACGGTGCAGCTCATCGCCGGCTGCAAGCCCGAGGACCGCTACGACGCGCGCCTGCTGGAGGCCCGGCTCACCGCGTTCCTCGCCGCCGGACTGCTCGCACCGCTGCACGATGCCGGAGACGTCAAGAAAGCTGCCTGATCAATTGCTGGTTTAGGGGGGAGGTCCCATGCTGGATATCGTCGCTTTCGCCGTAGCCACCTTTTTCGTCCTGCTGCTGCTCGCCTACTTCCAGGCGCCGATCCTCGTCTGGACGGTGGGCGCCGGCCTGATGCTCGCTACCTGGGCGGCGGCGCTGGAATTTTCGGCGCAGACCAACGCGGTCCTGTTTTTCCTCTTCATCCTGATCGCGCCGGTGCTGACGGTGCCGGCGCTGAGGCGCAAGCTCGTGAGCGACCACGTGCTCGCGATCTTCCGCCGCATCCTGCCCGACATGACGCAGACGGAAAAGGACGCGATCGACGCGGGCACCGTGTGGTGGGACGCGGATCTCTTTTCGGGCAAGCCCGACTGGAACAAGATGCTCGCGATCCCGGTGCCCGGGCTTTCGGCGGAGGAACAGGCTTTCCTCGACGGCCCCTGCGAGGAAGTCTGCGCCATGACCAACGACTGGGAGGTCA
>CAZQJF010000681.1:0-2339 GCA_964593735.1 uncultured Streptomycetaceae bacterium
CGTGATCCGTGATCCGTGATCCGACAACTTCGACACCCTACATTCGATACCAACACTCACGAAGCCGCCTTCCCGCCTTTCCGCCTCGAATCTCCCCTGTCGCCCCTTGCTGTTGACAGAGCGTTCTGCAATGCTAGTCGCGCCACGCCTTCGCCGGTTCCCGAGATCATGCTGACATTTACTTTGCGACGGCTGTTCCAGAGCGTCCTTGTGCTGTTCGTGATGTCGGCGCTCGTGTTCACCGGCGTCTACGCCATCGGGAATCCGGTCGATATCCTGATCAATCCTCAAGCCGACCAGGCGGAGATTGCGCGCGCTACCGCTGCGCTCGGGCTCGATCAGCCGTTGTGGCGGCAGTACTGGTCGTTCCTCGCCGGGGCGATGTCCGGCGACCTCGGCAAATCGTTCGTGTCCAACGTGCCGGCGGTGCACCTCATCCTCGAGCGCATGCCGGCCACCCTTGAGCTGGCCCTCACGGCGATGGTGATTGCGGTGGTGTTCGGTATTCCGCTGGGCCTCGTGGCGGGGCTGAAGCCCGACTCCTGGATCGGCAAAACGATCATGGCGGGCTCGATACTCGGCTTCTCGCTGCCGACGTTCTGGGTCGGGCTGCTGCTGATCATGCTGTTTTCCGTCCATCTCGGCTGGCTGCCGACCACCGGGCGCGGTTCCACGGTAGACGTATTGGGCTTGCCGGTCAGCGTGCTCACCTGGGACGGCCTCCGGCACATCCTGATGCCCGCGGCGAATCTCGCGCTGTTCAAGCTCTCGCTGCTCATCCGCCTCACGCGCGCCGGCACGCGCGAAGCGCTCGCCCAGGACTACGTGCGGTTCGCCCGCGCGAAGGGGCTGTCCATGGCGCGCGTCGTGCGCGTGCACGTGCTGAAGAACATCATGATCCCGATCGTCACCGTCACGGGGCTCGAATTCGGCTCGGTGCTCGCGTTTGCGGTGGTAACCGAAACGATCTTCGCGTGGCCGGGCATGGGGAAGCTGCTGATCGACTCGATCAACCTGCTCGACCGGCCGGTGATCGTTGCCTATCTGCTCATCATCGTGTTCATCTTCGTGCTCATCAACCTGGTCGTGGATCTCGCGTATACCGCGCTCGATCCGCGGGTGCGGCTCGCGGTCCGCGGCGCGTAAGGCAAGGCGATCAGCCACAGATAAACACAGATGAACACAGATAGAGCTTCGCCGGAAAAAATAGCTGCTATTGCCGCAAGCGGGGCGCACGGTGTACAGCGATGCCAATTTCGTGGTGTCTTTGCCCTGCCTCCTGGACTGGCTTTCGATATCCGTGTTTATCTGTGTGTATCTGTGGCTTCAATAAGGTTCTGACGTTTCGATGCCCGCAGCACAATCGCCATTCAGGCAGTTCGTCGCGGACTACGCGCGCAACCGCATCGCCGTGATTGCCGCGGCCGCATTCGCGCTGATACTGCTCGCTGCGGTATTCGCACCCGTGATCTCTCCGCAGAATCCCTACAACCTCGCGCAGCTCGACATCATGGACGCCAAAGTTCCGCCCGGCACGAAGAGCGTGGACGGCATGACGTTCTGGCTGGGAACCGACGACCAGGGCCGCGACATGCTCTCCGGCATCCTTTACGGCCTGCGCATCAGCCTGGGGGTGGGAGTGGTGTCGACGATCGTTGCCCTCGCGATCGGGATGGTGGTCGGACTGATTGCCGCTTACGCCGGCGGGTGGATCGAAAATCTCATCATGCGGCTGGTGGACCTGCAGCTCTCGTTTCCGTCCATCCTGATCGCGCTGGTGCTCCTCGCGGTGCTGGGCCAGGGCGTGGACAAGATCGTAATCGCGCTCATCACCGTTCAGTGGGCGTACTACGCCCGTACCGTGCGCGGCGCGGCGATGGTGGAAAAGCGCAAGGAATACGTGGACGCGGCGCGCGTCATGGCATTCACGGCCAGGCGCATCGTCTTTCGCCATATCATGCCCAACGTGCTGCCGCCGCTGATCGTCGTCGCGACCGTGCAGGTGGCGCACGCAATCGCGCTGGAAGCCACGCTCTCCTTCCTCGGCCTCGGCATGCCGATCACCTCGCCGTCGCTCGGGCTGCTGATCGCCAACGGTTTCGCCCACCTCATCTCCGGCAAGTACTGGATCAGCTTTTATCCCGGCATCGCATTGCTGGTGACGATCGTCGCGATCAATCTCGTCGGCGACCAGTTGCGCGACGTGCTGAATCCGCGGCTGGCGAGCCACTACGGGGATGGCTAACGAGTGAAAGACGACAGGCGGAACCTCTGAACAAGTCATCTTCGCGAAGGCGGGGATCCAGCAACGAACTGAATCGCCTGGGTTCCCGCCTGCG
>CAZQJF010000682.1:0-2338 GCA_964593735.1 uncultured Streptomycetaceae bacterium
TGGGATGAGGGAAGAGGGAAGAGGCGTAATTTTGTTAGGCGCTCTAATGACGCATGCAGCCGGGACGCACAGTTAGAGAATGGAGATTTCAGCTATGAAACAACTATTTTTGGGTCTTGTATTGTCGGGCGCGTTTATCGGCGGTATCGGGGGATGCGCCAGTACGGGTGGCGTCGATTCCGGAGGGAGTGTCGCGCCCGACAAGGTTGTTTATCACGTCAACGACGCCGGGGCCCAAGCATCCGCTGCGCTGCGCAACATCAACAACCATCTGGAAGTAAACCCGAAGGCGCGCATCGTGGTGATCACGCACGCGCAGGGGGTGGACTTCCTGATGGACGGCGCGAAGGACCGCAACGGCAATCCGTACAACATTCCGGTCGAAGCGCTGAAAGGGCGCGGCGTGAAGTTCGACGTGTGCGACATCACGCTGCGCAACCGCAAGCTGACGAGGAAGCAGTTCATCCCGGAGGCGACGTTCGTGCCCTCGGGCGTGGCGGAGATCACGCGGCTGCAGCAGCGGGAGGGCTACGCGTACCTGCGGCCGTGAAAGTAATTGAGCCACAGATAAACACAGATAAACACGGATGTCATGTTGCTCGGAGCCAGGGCCTTGACCAGATTTGCTTGATGCGTGTTTATCCGGGTCTTGATCTCATCGGCGGCCGAAACTGATTTGGCGGTTTGCCCTTATCTGTGTTTATCTGTGTGTATCTGTGGCTGAATCCTGCTTCGAGATCTAGCGAACGCGGCGCGGCAACTGCGCGCGCACGCTGTCGATTTGCGCTTCCAGGTCGCGTATGCGCTCCAGCAGCGAAACCACCAGCGCCACCCCATGGGGCTCGAGCTCGAAGCTGATGCGGAGACGGCACGCCGTGCGTACCGTGGTCAGGCATTTCCCCTTGAATACCCACTGCGCAGAACCTGCATCGACCGGCATGATGGCCCCGTAATCGACGAGCTCGCGCAGCTCCGCTTCCGGCAGCCCGGAAAGCTCCACCAGTTCCTCCAGGGAGAACTCGCAATCTTCCGTCAGCCATTCCGCTTCGGCATGTTCAAGCGCCACTGTTCGCCTCCTTCTTCAGGTGCTCGCGTGGATCGAACGTCGAGGCTTCCGCGAGCTGCTTGAACAACTCGCGCTCGCGCTCCTCCGCCGCGGCCGGCACGACGATCTGCACGATGGCGAAGAGGTTGCCTGCTTCGCCTTGCGGCCTGGGCAGCCCGCGCCCGGACAGCCGCAGTTGCTGACCGGCACGCGTATTCGGCGGCACCCTCAGGTTGACCGGTCCGCCCAATGTCGGGACCTCTACGGTGGAGCCCAGTACCGCTTCCCACGGGGCCACCGGGAGATCGATATAAAGGTCGTGCCCGCTTACGCGAAACAACGGGTGCGGACGCAGCACGATATCCAGATACAGATCGCCGTCGCGCCCGCCGTTGATTCCCTTTCCGCCCTTTCCCGCGAGGCGCAGCCGCTGTCCATCGGTGGCGCCCTTGGGGATGCGCGCCCGAAACGTGCGAGGCACGCGGCGCAGACGGCCTTTATCGTCGGGCTCGGGAACCGACAGGTTCAGCTCGATCTCGGTACCGTGGTACGCGTCTTCCAGCGAGATATGCGCGGCGACGTCGTAATCCTGGCCGGGCACCCGGAACTGGCCTGCGCCTTGCCCGGCGCGCTGCCGCCCGGCCGCCAGTCCGGCGAAGAGATCGGCCAGGTCGACGTCGTCGAACGAGAACTGCGTATCGCCGTACTGCTTGCCCCAGTCCGGCGGCGGGCGGAAGTCCTGGCCCGGCTGGTAACTGCCAAGCTGGTCGTAGGCGGCACGCTTCTCGGGATCCTTGAGCGTCTCGTACGCTTCGCCGACCTCCTTGAATTTCTCCTCGCCCGCGGGATCCTTGGAAACGTCCGGGTGATACTTGTGTGCGAGCTTCCGGTAGGCCTTCTTGATCTCCCCGTCGCCGGCGCCGCGCTCGACGCCGAGAATCTTGTAGTAGTCCTTGTATTTCATCCGGTGTGCTGTCCCGCAAAAAACCTGTTCCTGTCGATATCATGATACTCGAAACATTGAAACGAGTGCCCGCGTCCAAGTGCATGCGACATTCAGGATGTCACCCGTGCGTTTGCGCAGAGGGCCGCCGAACGCATAGAATTCGCGCACCTGACGCGGCCGATCAGCCTGGGTAAGAGCACCCACAATCTTTTCGGAGCCCATATCAGGATGAACGAGATGGGCCAGCCCTCTCCTTGAAGGGGGGAACACTTTTGAGATAGCTCCTAGAGCACCTAACAAAATGACGCCTCTTCCCTCATCCCAACCCTTCTCCCGGGGGGAGAAGG
>CAZQJF010000683.1:0-2331 GCA_964593735.1 uncultured Streptomycetaceae bacterium
CGACATCAGGAAAGGTTTCATCTATAAGCGCGTGCCGCATGTCACGCTGAAATCCATCGCCAACAATCCGGAAATCGACGAGATTTACGAGCGTATGCATCCCGCGGTGGAAGCAGCGCTGAAGGACTTGAACAAGGCGGTTCCCCTCACCCCCAGCCCCTCTCCCGGAGGGCGAGGGGGGCGCAGTGTCGGAGAGGGGGCGTTGAAAGAGTGGGAAGTGCCGTTCGACTTTCCTGCCGACTGGCCAGCGGCGGCGCGCAAGGCATTCGACACTTTCCATACTGCGCGGCAGGCGCTGCAGAAGAAGATGGACGAGTCCATCGCCGCGCACGCCGATCAGGAAACGCTCTACGACAAGCCTGCTGTTTCCAGGGACAAGCTCCGCATCACCGGACCGTTCACGGTCGAGGCCGTTCCGTTTCCGTCGGTGCTGTCGCTGGACGAGGCGGAGCAGCCGAAGGAAGCGGACGTGGCTATCGCGCGCTCGGGGGAATCTTCGCGCCAGCACCAGTGGCGCGATGAGCTGCTCAAGACCGGCATCCGCGGCAAGGGCGGGCAGATGCTCATGTTCGCGGGATTGGATGTGCTGCCGACGCGGCATCTTCATTTGACCGGCGCGCTGGCCGATTCCGGCGAACGCGTGGTCGTGAGCTTTGGCCCCGAGCACGCAGCCCTGGATCAGCGGCAGGTGGAGATGGCGATGCGCGAAGCGGGCGAGCTTTTCCCGCGGCCGAAGATGATCGTGTTCTGCGCCTTCAACTTCGATCCCGAGGCGGCGAAGGACATCGACCAGACCAAGGGCATCACCGCGCTCAAGGCGCAGATGAACACCGACTTGCTGACGGAAGACCTCAAGAAAGCGCGCTCCAGCAACCAGAGCTTCTGGCTCATGGGCCAACCCGACGTGGACGTGCGCAAGCGCAAGGACGGCAAGTACGAAGTCGAGGTCAACGGCTTCGACTACTTCGACACCGTCAAGGGCGAACTCATATCCGGCGGCAAGGGCAAGATCGCTGCCTGGATGCTCGATACCGACTACGACGAGCGCTCGCTGTTCCCGCGCCAGGTGTTCTTCCCGATGGCGGGCAAGGACGATGGCTGGTTCAAGCTGAAGAAGGACATCAAGGCCGAGCTGAACGAGGAATTGCTGGGTAAATTTCACGGCACGGTGTCACTGCCGTTCGAGGCGGGCGAGAACCGCAAGGTCGCAGTCAAGATCGTGGACGACCGGGGCATCGAGTCGCTGAAGGTCGTCGCGCTTGACTGACGCGGCCATGCAGACCGAAACGACGGACATCGCAATCTACGAAGGTCCGGGCGGAGCCGTGGAGGTCCGGCTGACCGGAGAGACTGTCTGGCTCAACCAGTACCAACTCGCCGAGTTGCTTGGCCGGGAGCGATCGGTGATCGCGCGGCACATTACAAATGTCTTTTCAGACAAAGAGTTGGATGAGACGTCAGTTTGTGCGAAATTTGCACAAACTGCCCCCGACGGCAAAACCTACCAGGTCGATCACTACATGCTGGCGGGAGCATCATGATGGCGGTGCCCAAGTCGTTGATCATCAATTCAGCATATGAGCGCCCCGATCGGCACTGGCGGCAGGTGCGCGACAACACGCTGTCGATCGTGGACGACCGGGGTATAGAATCCTTGAAAATCATTTCGCTGGAGGCTGAATCATGCACGAGGCAATAGACCGCTTGCTGGAGCAGGCAAGAAAGCTGAGCGCCGAGGACCGAACGGCCCTGATAGACGCGCTGCACGACCTCAACGCGCCACCTGATCTGCAATGGGAGGCGGCATGGATCAAGGAGTGCGAGGACCGGCTTGCCGCCCTCGACCGGGGGGAAATGAAGACCTATGACTTCGATGAGGTTATGGCGGAGGCGAGGGCGCGGCTTAAGCGCGTATGAAGCTGCGCTTCCTCGCGGCGGCGCGGCGTGAGCTGAACGAGGCTGCCCTCTGGCTGGAATTGCAGGAGCCCGGGCTGGGCGAGCGGTTCCTGCTGGAAGTCGCGCAGGCGCGGCGGCTGATACTGGAGTATCCCCAGGCCTGGCATCCGATGGGCGCGAGTCTCCGGCGTTGCCACCTCAAGCGCTTTCGCTTCGGCCTGATCTATCGCATCAACGGCGACGTCATCGAGATTGTCGCGGTGGCGCATGACCGGCAGCAACCCGAGTACTGGCGAAACCGGATCGACTGATTCGAGATGAGCGGCCCCGCTTCCCTGATCATCAATTCCGCCTACGAGCACCCCGATCGGCACTGGCGCCAGGTGCGGGACGGTTCGCTGTCGATGGCCGAAGGGCGGCGTCCGGCGGGCTACG